>NZ_JACMNS010000027.1 GCF_014378415.1 Aquabacterium sp. | reverse complement strand
TTTCTGCAAGGCACGCAGCCCAGCCTGGAAGCGCAGCTGTGCAACCTGGCCGACGAGATCGCCTACAACGCCCACGACATCGACGATGGCGTGCGCTCGGGCCTGATCACGATGGAGCAGTTGGAAAGCGTGCCCCTGTTCACGCGTTTTCGGGACGAGACCTTGTTGGAGTTCCCGCAGGTGAAAGGACGGCGCTTGTTGTTCGACACCATCCGCCGCATGCTGTCGCAGCAGGTCTACGACGTGATCGACGCCACGCGCGATGCGATCACCGAGCACGCCCCGAGTTCCGCCGACGCGGTGCGCATGTGCCCGTCGCTGGTGCGTTTCAGCCACCCGATGCGGGAAGCCAGCACGCAGCTCAAGCGTTTCTTGTTCAAGGAGTTGTACCGGCACCCACAGGTCAACGAGACCACGGTGCGGGCCAAACGGGTGATTGCCGAGTTGTTCGCGGCGTATGTCCAACATCCGGCCGAAATGCCTGTGGACCATGCGCAGCGCCAAAACAAGCACCGCGCGGTGGCCGACTACATCGCCGGCATGACCGACCGCTTTGCCATCCGCGAGCACGAACGGCTCACGGGACAGCGGCTGTTCTGATCAGGCGGCCAGATCCTTGGGCATGGTGTCCACAGCCCTGAACTGTTGCACCAAGCCCTCGACCACAGCCAGCGTTGGTTCGGCGCTGAGGATCTCCGCAATCTGACGAATGGCGTCTTCCGGCAAAGTCCACCACTGCAGCCGCAGCAAGGCGGCCCGCACATCTTGGTCGAATCGGAACTTGAGGTGCTTGGCCGGATTGCCACCCACGATCTCATAGGGCGCGACATCCTTGACGACCTGGGCATTGGCGGCAATCACCGCCCCATCCCCGATGGTGATGCCCGACATGATGGTGGTCCCATGGCCGATCCACACATCGTTGCCAATGACCACATCCCCATTGGTGGCCGGATGTCCCTTGATACCCTGGCCGCCGAGTTCGTCGGGATACAAGTGTCCAAAGGGATAGGTGGTCGTCCACTCGGTTCGGTGATTGCCCCCCAGGAAAATGGTCACGGACGAAGCGATGGAACAAAAGCTGCCGATGTCCAGCGAAGCGCCATCGCCCCACTCACGCACGGAAAGGTGCTCCATGCCATAGGTGAAACGGCCAATGCAAACATCGCTGTTTCCCACTTTGTCGCGCAGGCCCGTCTTGTTGACAATGTGTTTTTTGCCTGCTTGATGCAGCACCAAGCCCGGTCTTGAATCGTTCGCCGCGACGGCATCGGCCGGCAAGTCGTCGGGCAGTGCAAAGTCAGCGCGCATGACCCTCGCAGTCGTGCGCTCTTTCATCGTGGTCTCGACTTTGGTCAGCACCACACGCATGAAAGCGGCCCGGTCTTTGGCACACTCCTGCAGCTTGTCGTCAAGGTATCCGAACTGCTCGACGGTGAATCGATGCTCAAACCAACCCAGGTACCAGAACCAGTCGGTGTAGTAGAGCCAAGACTTCTCGTTCAGAGCGCGAAGGTGGGTGGGATCCTGCCAAGCCGTCGCCGCGTGCTCGTAGGGAACCTCCAGCAAGAACTTACCCCCAGTCTTCAGCAACTTCAGGCAATTGCCCATCAACTCGGGCAAGTCCGGCACGTGTTCCAGCACATTGTTGGCGTAGATCATCTCGGCGCCGCCAGCTTGGAGACACAGCGGACCGCCATACGAGGTCGTGACCCTGACCGGCCATGTCACGGGCCGCCCCAGGTCCAGCACCAAGTCGGGCTGCGCCCGGTCGAGCACATCGATGTTCAGCCAGCCAGGCTTGTAGTCCTTGCCCGAACCCAGGTTGATGCGGGTCGGTTGCCAATCATCGTGCGATCGCGCCAGTTGATGCGTTCGGCCATAACCGGCGGCAAACGCCAGCAAGTCGGCATAGGCCTCGATGGGGTCGGCATCCTGGAAGTTCACCAGGCACTGGATGGCCTGTTCATAGAACTCGGGGGAGCGGAACTGCACGGCAAAATAGGTGTCAAGGTTGGCCTCGTCCAGCCAGATCACGCTGTCTTCGAACGCCGCGTGCGGCCGCGTTTGTGGGGTTCGCTCGGAGATCACTGGCGTGCCCACTGAAAGGCAATGCGAAACACGTGCCTGCTCGAACCGGCTGCTGGTGTAAAAGTGCGCGTTGAACACGGCTTTGGACTGAACAATCAACTGATCGCGCTCAGGTCCGTAAAGCGGGCTGTCAAACAAGCCGACTTTCACCCCCTGTGCCTCAATGCGGCTGATCATGGCCCGGCGCCGCTCGTTCATGCTGCCGATGAAGAGCAGGTCAATCGGCCGGTCTTCCAGGGGCAAGAACTCGACCTGAGACAAATAGGGCGCGTACAAGAAGGGCACCAAAGGCACGTCATCAGCGTTTGAGGCGTAGGCAGCGACGTTGTCCGCGTCGTAGTCCACCACGGCTGAGCTTGACAGCAACTGCAGGTAGTCGCGCGACACCGCCGCACCGCCTTGTCCAAGTTGCTCCAGGTTCACGAAGATGCAGCTGTAGCGCAGGCGCAGCGAGGCGTCAAAACCCAGGTGGGCGCCAAAGACGAAATTGACCGCGTCATGGCGCAGGCGATTTTTGGCCAGGCTGACCTGGGCGCCCATGCGGCGGAACTGGTGGCGGAAATAGCGCGCCTGGTCCAGGAAGCCCAGCGCATGGACATAGCCTGATGGCTGAACGATGCACAGGTGGATGTTGGGAAGCTGGCTACTCATGGCAGGTTTCCTTGAATTGGATCGATGTGCTCGAAAGGCTTGCCCTGCGACCAACGCTCGGCCATGGCCCACAGCAAGCGGCCAAAATCGCGCGTGTAGCTGTGGCTGTCAAACAGTGGCGCGGTGCCGCGCGACTGAACCAGGTGGTCCCGAATGGCTTGACGCTGAGCGGGGTCGGTGGCGAGTTGCATCACCTTGGCCTCGTAGTCGGCCAGGCTGGTGGTGATCAGCTCGGGTAGGCCCACGTCGCTCAACAAGCTGGCCGCCACACGCGAAGCGAAGGTGTTGCCTGCGTAAGTGACCAGGGGCACACCCGCCCACAAGGCATCGCTGGCGGTGGTGTGCGCATTGCAAGGCCAGGTGTCGATGAACACATCGGCCAGCGCGAGGCGGCTCATGTGCTCCTTGGCCCCCACCCTGGGCGCGAAGTAGAGGCGGCTGGCATCCACACCACGGGCTTCAGCTTCAGCACGCAACTGAGCAGGCGATTGATCGTTCCATTGCAGCAGCCAAAGCACCGAGCCAGGCAATTGGCGCAACATGCGGCACCAGACATCGAACACTTCAGGTGACAGCTTGAAGGGCTGGTTGAAGCCGCACAGCACCAGGGCATCCTGCGGCAATCCCACCTCCTCACGCGTGCAGGGTTGCGGCTTGGAACGCTGGCGATCATTGGGCTGGTAGCAGCGCGGCATCAAGGCCAGCTTCTCGCTGTAGTTGTTCGCGTGCGCCAGGGGCGAGACGATGGCATCCCCAATGAAGTAGTCCATGTAGTCGGCGCCCGTTGTGCCTGGGAAGCCCAGGAAGCTGGCCTGCACCGGCGCGGCCCGATGGCCAAAGATGCCCAGGCGGCTGCCGCGGGTGTGACCCTTCAGGTCCACCAGCACCTCGATGCCATCGTTGCGCACCATCTGCGCGACCTGCATGTCGCTGAATGCCTCGACCTTGACAAACTTGGCGCATGCCAGTTTGAGCCGCTCACGCATGGGGCTGCCATCTTCCGGGCCATGCGAATACATGGTGACTTCAAAGCGGGGATCAGCGTGCAACTGTTCGAACACCTCGGCCATCAGGATGGCAGTGGCGTGCTGGTGGAAATCGGCGGACACAAAGCCAATGCGAAGACGTTCGCCCAGCGCCCGGGGGGCCACAGGCGCAAGCGGCTCGGCCAGGCGGGCCTGGAAACGCGCGCATGAGCGGGCCACGCGCAAGTGCTCCTGCGGGTCGTCCGTGACCGTGACATGCGCGAATACCGAAGCCCAGGCCATCGACTCGGCCGGCAGCCGGGCGGCTAATTCACGCAAGATCACCAGGTCGGTTTTGGCATGCTGCCAGGAACAGATCTCTCGCTCAATGAAGGTCAGCATGCCTTGCGCAGCCAGATCGCCGGGCCCCATGCCCAAGGCCAGCGCAGTGCGAAAGCATTCGATGGCCTCTTGCTTGAGCCCGAGCGCATTGAATGACAGCCCAAGCCGGTAGTGAGACAGGACGTGGTCAATGTCCAACCCCAAGCCATCGAACAAGGCAGTGATGGCCTGCTCATGCTGACTGGCGCTGAAGAGCGACTCACCCAGCAACTGGTAATACCGGGCCGAACGCGTCACATGTTCAGGCAGCTTCTGCATCAACACCACGCTCTCGGCATGGCGGTTCTGCAGGTTCAGGCACTCGCAGGCGATCTCCAGGGCGATGACATTCTCCGGCTCCATGGCGACCACCTTCATCGCCGTGAGGTGGGCCTGCATGGCGTCGCCATTCATCATCTGGGCACGCGCGAGGTTCAGCAGGTACAGCGCATCTTGCGGTTGGCCATTCACCGCCTTGTCGAAGGCGACCTGCGCCTTGGACCAGTCGCCAGACTTGGCGTATTTCACACCCGACTCCCAATTGTGCTGGGCCAGCCTCAAGACTTGGGCGCGCGAGCCGTTATGGGTCTTGTTCGGAGTTTTGACGGGTTTCTGGTGAATAGCCATGAAACCGGAGTCTAGAGAGATGGCCTGGAAAGCAGGTTCGGAGTTGGCAGCCGCAAGGCGCTTTTTTCACCGGATCTAAAACTTGCCTAGACCCTTTCAAAAAAAAACTCAAGTCCCTGCAAGCACGTTCCGATAAGTAAACCAACGGCCTTCACATCTTTAAGTAAGTAGGCACGTGGTCCGGTTAGCCGGCCGATGGTTCTGGTGGCCAAGCCACTCGGGCAATGCGGTTGACTAGCGTCGGGCAGGCGAGCTGTAGTAGCTGTATCGCTGCACCAATCTTGTTAGGCGCTTCCCGCCGTTTTTTTTACCATTAGGAGTACACCATGGCATCCATCATTAACACCAACCTGAACTCGCTGAACGCTCAGCGAAACACAACTTCTTCGCAGATGTCGCTGGCCACGTCCATGCAGCGTCTGTCGTCCGGTCTGCGTGTCAACTCCGCCAAGGACGACGCCGCCGGTCTGGCCATTGCCGAACGCATGTCTGCTCAAGTCAAGGGCATGAACGTCGCGGCGCGCAATGCAAATGACGGCATCTCGCTGGCCCAAACGGCTGAAGGCGCGCTGGGCAAGGTAGGTGAATCGCTGCAGCGCATGCGTGAATTGGCTGTTCAAGCTCGTAACGCCACTAACAGCGATGGCGACAAGGACTCGCTGGACAAGGAGTTCCAGCAACTGTCGAAGGAAATTCAACGCGTTTTGGGCGGCACCACCTTCAACGGCAAGGCCATCATCGGCAGTGATGCCGACACCCTGACCTTCCAGGTTGGCGCTAACACCACCGACAACGACATCATCGAGGTGTCGACCACCGACATGACGACCGACGCCAGCATCACCGCCGTCACTGACAGCACGGCGGTGATTGACAGCACGACCGATGTCTCTGGCCTGGCCGACGTGATCGACAACATTGACGCTGCCATTGACCGCGTCAATACCGAGCGCGCTGTCTTCGGTGCCACGCAAAACCGTTTCGACTCGGTGATCTCCAACCTGCAAGTCTCGGTCGAGAACCAGACTGCTGCACGCAGCCGGATCATGGATGCTGACTTCGCCTCAGAAACGGCGAACCTGTCACGAGCCCAGATCCTGCAACAGGCGGGCAACGCGATGATTGCGCAGGCCAACCAGTTGCCTCAGCAAGTGCTGTCGCTGCTGCGCTGATCAAGGAATTCATGGGGCCAGGGCGCCCCAGTTCCTCCCAAAGCCGCCTCCGGGCGGCTTTTTCATTTTGTTTTAATTAGGCCGGTTTTCACTCCTCACATCCCACGATTGCGCCTTGCAGAAGTCTTAAACAATTGGGGCACCGGTCAAAGCTTCTCAACCAGCATCTTTGGCCAGCTTTCTAGCAGGTCGGCGTTCTCGCCGGACGTCACTGGATTTCTCAGGAGTGCCCCATGACCCAAACGATCAACACCAATCTGAATTCGCTGAACGCTCAGCGGAATCTGAACATGTCGCAGACGTCACTGTCCGTGGCCATGCAGCGCCTGTCATCCGGCTTGCGCGTCAACTCCGCCAAGGACGACGCCGCCGGCCTCGCCATCGCCGAGCGGATGAACTCCCAAATCAAGGGCATGAACGTCGCGGCCAGAAATGCCAACGACGGCATCTCACTGGCGCAGACGGCCGAAGGTGCGTTAGGCAAGATCAGTGATGCCCTGCAACGCATGCGGGAGTTGGCAGTTCAGTCGCGCAACGCCTCAAACAGTAGCAGCGACCGCGATTCGCTGAACAAGGAATTCCAGCAGCTGTCTTCAGAAATCATCCGTGTGACTGCTGGCACGACCTTCAACGGCAAGCCCATCCTGGCCACCGGCGCCGCGCAAGACTTCCAGATCGGGGCCAACACCACGGCCAACGACATCATCACGATCACCACCACGGACATGAGCGCCGATCCCAGTATCACGGCCGTCACAGACAGCTTGACCGTGATCGACAGCACGTCCGACACGACGAAGCTGGGAGTCGTGATCGACGCCATCGACGGCGCCCTGGACCGCATCAACAGCGAACGCGCTGTCTACGGTGCCACGCAAAGTCGTTTCGACGCGATCATCTCGAACTTGCAGGTGTCTGCCGAGAATCAGACTGCCGCCCGCAGCCGGATCATGGACGCCGACTTCGCATCAGAAACCGCCGCCTTGTCACGCGCCCAGATCCTGCAACAGGCCGGTAATGCCATGGTCGCCCAGGCTAACTCACTGCCACAGCAGGTGCTCAAGCTGCTGCAGGGTTGAGGGTTGAGGGCTCAAGTTACTGGGCGCTTGTGTCGATACACCCTGTGTCGAGCCTTGTCATGTGACGGGCCAAGACGTTTCGCAGGCTGAAGGAGCAACACATGGCCAGTAGCATCACCTCCCTGGGCATCGGCAGCGGCCTGGATGCCAACACGATCGTGACCAAACTGGTCGCGCTGGAAAGCCAGCCGATCACCAACCTGCAAACCGCGTCCGACAAGCTGCAGACCAAGATCTCGGCCTATGGGCAGATCCAGTCTGCGGTGTCCAGCGTGCGTGATGCCGCGCGGAAATTAACCTCGGTCGATCTGTGGGGCGCCACCGCCGCCGCTTCGGCCGATGCCACCGCCGTGAACGCCACCACTTCGGCGGGCGCGCAAATCGGCACTTACAGCATTGACGTCACCGCCCTGGCCAAGCCTCAGTCAGTGGTGACCAAAACTTCTCTGGCATCTGGTGCGAGCACGCTGGGTTCAGGCACCCTGACCCTGGATGTCGGCACCTGGACCGGCACCAGCTTTGCCGCCAAATCTGGCGCCACACCCGTGACCATCACCGTGGCGGCCACCGACACCCTGGCCAACATCCGCGACAAGGTCAACAGCAGCAATTCGGGCGTCAAAGCCTCGATCGTCACGGACTCGTCCGGGTCGCGCCTGGTCATGCAATCGGCCACCACGGGCGAGGCCAATGGCTTTCGCGTGACCGTCGCCGACGCAGGCGATGGCAACGACATTGACAATGCGGGGCTGTCCGCCCTGGCCTACGACCCCGGCAGCACCACGGCCGGCACAAGCTTGAGCCAGGGCGCCGCCGACGCTGAAGCGACGATCAACAACGTTCCCATCAAGTCGGCCACCAACACCTTGAGCGAGGTGGTCTCAGGCTTGTCCATCACCTTGAGCAAGGTCACCAGCAGCCCGACCATCACCACCGGCCCGATCACCATCACCGTCAGCCAAGACACCGCCACCATCACCAAGGCTGTGGCCGACTTCGCCACCGCCTACTCTTCGATGGCCACCCTGCTGAAGGCCAACACCAAGTACGAAGAGAGCAGCAAGGCCGCCGGCGTACTGCAAGGCGACAGCGGTGCCTTGAGCGTTCAAAACCAGTTCCGATCCATCCTGGGCAACAGCTCTGCCGCCTCCACCACTTTTGACACCCTGTCGTCGGTCGGGCTGGAAATCCAGACCGATGGCACCGTCAAGGTCAACAGCACCAAACTGACCAGTGCGCTGGGCAATCTGGCAGAAGTGAAGAAGCTGTTCTCGAACTCGGACTCGGTTGACCCGACCAAGGACGGCATCATGACCCGCTTGCGGGTCATGAGCGACAGCCTGATGGGCACGGATGGCATTTTGACCGTGCGCACCGCCGGCCTCAAACAGACGATCACCGACAACCAGTCCCGGCAAGAATCCTTGCAGAACCGTGTCGACCTGTACGAAAAGCGCCTGAAGGCGCAGTACACCGCGCTCGACACCATCATGGCTGGCCTCACCAGCCAGGGCAACTACGTCACTCAAATGATCAATTCGCTCAATAGGAGCAATTGATCAGGGCCTGCCACGGCAGGAATTCACGATTGACTTGCGATTGCTTCTCAAGACTGAGCCAAGCCTGCCGATACCCCTGTTGAATGGTTTTTTTAACAGGTTTTAGACAGTATCGGAGCAATATCATGGCTTCAATCTCCGTAACGGGGACGGGCAGTGGCATTGATGTCAGTTCGTTCGTCACACAGCAGCAACTGACGGTTGAGAGACCGACGGCTGATCCATCACGAGCGCTCCAGGTTGCCCCTGTCCAGACTAACCTGTCCTCCCAGGGCAAGCTGCAAGGCGCGCAATCCACCTACGTGAGCGCCGCCCAAAATCTGGCCGAAGACATGAGCTGGGCTCACACTGTGACGCAGTCCAGCCAGGCTTCGGCCGTGTCAGCCTCCAGCGACAGCACCGCCACCGCCGGCAACTACAGCGTTGAAGTGAATTCGCTGGCCACGGCTCAGGCCACCACCTCCGCCTCATTTTCAGGCGTGGGCACGGTCATTGGATTGGGCACCCTGCACATCGAACTGGGGGGCATGAACAGCTCGCAAACGGCGTTTTCCACCAACCCCAATTGGCCCAAGTCGGACGTGCGCCTCGGGCCCCACGACAACTCGTTGGAAAAGATCCGCGACAAGATCAACGCCGCCGGCGTGGGCGTCGTGGCCTCCGTCATCAGTGACGCCACAGGCTCGCGCCTGGTGCTTCGATCAACCACCACTGGCGCAGACAACGGCTTCAAGGTGTCGGCCTCTGGTGAGGAGGGCAAGCCCCCCGGCCCCGACCTGGCGGCCCTGGGCTTCGACCCCATGCTCGCTCAGCAAAGCACCGTGCAGACACAAGCTGCGGCCGACGCCAAAGCCAAGATCAATGGTGTGGACGCTCAATCGTCCACCAACACCGTGTCCGATGCCGTGCAAGGCGTCAGCTTCAAGCTGGGCAAGGTCACTGATGGCCCCGTCAGGGTGTCGGTTGACAAGGACCTGAACGCCTTGAAGAAATCAATCAACGAGTTCACCCAGTCTTACAACGAACTCAAGGCCTTGGGGCAGCCCCCCGTGGTGCCGAGCCAGCGCCTGGCCGACATCGGGATCGCCCAGAACAACGATGGCGCCCTGAAGGTTGACAGCGCCAGGCTGGACAAGGCCCTGGCCACCCAGCCAGAGAAAGTCCGAGACGTGTTCGCTGAAGCCCTGGATGAGGTGTCCGCCAACCTGGCCCAGGACCAGCCATCGGCGCGCGGCTCAGACCAACCAGCGGCTTCCTACGCCCAAAAACTGCTGGTCCAGTACAAATCGCTAGAGCCCAGCGAGACTGCTGCGCATTGAATTTTTCGTGTTGGGAAACAGGGCCCAAAAACCCTCCATTCCGCGCAATCAGAATGATGTTTTAGGTTCAAGCTGGTCAGGGAAGTGTCGATAAATAGCTCAACGCTGATTGCAGCATCTTCCGAGAGTCATTTCAGATGTACGCCACCATCACAGCCTCCTCTGCCAACGTCTTTGGCCCCAGGTCATCAGGCAATATGTACCGCCAGATCGGTCTCGAAACCGGGGTCAGCGGTGCCTCACCGCATCAACTGATTGGCATGCTACTCAATGGCGCACTCGAAGCCATTGCACAAGCGCGCGGTGCCATCAAGGCCAAGCAAATTGAAGCCAAGTGCAAGGCCATCAGCAAGGCCGTGAGCATCGTCGACGAAGGCCTGAAGGCCAGCCTTGACTTGAAAACCGGTGGCGAATTGGCCGCCAACCTGAATGACCTGTACGCCTACGTGACCACCCGTTTGACACAGGCCAATCTGCATTCGGATGACGCTGCCCTGGAGGAATGCGCGAACCTCCTCGGACCCTTGCGCGATGCCTGGAGCAGCATCGGCTCCGGCAACGCTGAACAAGCGCGCACCACCCACCTTTAAGGGGTTCGCCCATGAACGCCCCAGAACTGATCACCGCCCCTGACGAAGACATCCAAGCAGGAAGCCTTTTGAGTTACTACGAAGCCATTGAAACCGCCAGCCACGACATGCTGGAAGCGGCCCGCACGGGCGATTGGGACACCGTGGTCCGACTGGAAGGCGCTTGCGCCGTGCTGATCTCTCAGCTCAAGCACGCCGCCGACCAGTACCCGCTGGGCGCCGATGAGCGCGCCCTCAAGAGCCGCATCATGCAGCGCATCCTGGTCAACGACGCCGAGATCCGCCACCTGGCCGAACCCTGGATCAATGACCTTGGCAAGATGATGGGCAGCAAGTCGGACCCTTCTCAAATGCATTGACCACAGCGGCCCATGGACGATTACCGAATCACCTCGCTCGTTGAAATCGATGAATTACTCAAGCGCTTGCTCAATGCCAATGCCTTGATGACATTGAGCGGGCCCGGCGGGACGAACTACACCACCATGCTGTGGGCGGTCGATTCAGCGCGTGGCGTTGTGTGCTTCAGCGCCGAAGCCGGTGACACCAGGCTGCAAGCCCTGCTGGAAACCGAAGAGGTGGTGGCCGTGGGCTACCTGGACAGCATCAAGCTCCAGTTCGACCTGGACGGCGTGGTGCAGGTCCATGGCAACGGCTCCGTCGCCCTCAACGCGCAATACCCGCGCACCCTGTACCGCTTTCAACGGCGCTCCAGCTTCCGGGTCAAGCCCATGATCAGCAGCATCCCGGTGGCGCACATGCGCCACCCCGCCGTCCCTGACATGAAGCTGGACCTGCGTGTGCTGGACATCAGCCTGAGCGGCGTGGCGCTGTTCTTGCCGCACAACCTGCCCATGGTGTCGCCGGGCGTCAAGATCGGCCAGTGCTTTCTGGACTTGGACTCCGACACGCGCCTGGAAATCGGCCTGATCATCCACCACGTCAGCGTCATCAACCCCGAGTCCCAAGGCGCCCGCCTGGGTTGCGAGTTGGTCAACCTGAACGGCGCCAGCGAACGCGCCTTGCAGCAATACATCAACCAGACCGAAAAAAGACGCCTGGCGTTGGCCACGCGCCAGGACTGAACCTGGCGGCCTCCACCCGGCGCCCCCAGCGCTGATAGCATCGCCGGATGACTGCTCCTGACACGACCCCCTCGGCGTGGGTGATCGCCACCCGCGAAAGCCGCCTGGCCCTGTGGCAGGCCGAACACGTTCGCGGCCTGCTCCACACCCGCTTCAACCGCCCCGTCTCGCTGCTGGGCATGACCACCCGTGGCGACCAGATCCTGGACCGATCCTTGTCCAAGGTGGGCGGCAAGGGCCTGTTCGTCAAGGAGCTTGAAGTTGCCCTGGAAGAAGGCCGCGCCGACCTGGCCGTGCATTCGCTCAAAGACGTGCCCATGGAGCTGCCCGAAGGCTTCGTGCTGGCCTGCGTGCTGGAACGCGAAGACCCCCGCGATGCATTCGTCTCCAATGATTTCGCCAGCCTGGACGCCCTGCCCCAAGGCGCCGTGGTGGGCACCTCCAGCCTGCGCCGCCTGACGCAATTGCGCGCCCTGCGCCCCGACCTGCAGATCGAGCCCCTGCGCGGCAACCTGGACACCCGCCTGCGCAAACTGGACGAAGGCCACTACGCTGCCATCATCCTGGCCGCTGCCGGCCTCAAACGCCTGGGCCTGACCGAACGCATCCGCCAGGTCATCGACACCGACGTGATGCTGCCTGCTGCCGGGCAAGGCGCCCTGGGCATTGAGGTGCGCCTGGACCACCCGGACCTGGTGACTTCGCTGGCCACGCTCACGCACACGCCCACCTGGCTGGCCACGCTGGCCGAACGCGCCGTGTCGCGCGCCCTTGGGGGCAGTTGCTCCATGCCCTTGGCCGCTCATGCGCAGTGGCCATCCGCCGATGCCGAGGCACCCGGCACCATGACACTGCGCGCCCTGCTGGGCCACCCCACCCAGAACATGCTGGTGCGCGCCCAGACGCAAGGCTCACCCACCACACCGGCCGAGGCCGAGGCCTTGGGCCGGCAAGTGGCGCAGCAGCTCCAGGCCCAAGCCGGCCTCGAGTGGCTGGCCGCGCTGGCGGCCTGAGCCCCCCATGCGGCTGCTGGTCACCCGGCCTGAACCCCAAGCCAGCGCCTGGGTTGAGCAACTGCGAACCCTGGGCCTGGATGATGCCCAGGCACTGCCGCTGATCGACATCCAGGGGCCTGCCGACCCGGCCCCCGTGCACGCCCTGTGGCGCCAATTGCACCAGGCCCGCCTGTTGATGTTCGTCAGCCCCAGCGCGGTCGAATGGTTCTTCCGCCTGCGCCCTGCCAACTGCCTTTGGCCCGACCACACCCTGGCGGCCGCCCCCGGCCCCGGCACGGCCCGCGCGTTGGCGCAAACTGCCTTGGATGCTGGCCTGCCCTTGCCCCAGGTCATCTGCCCCGCTGACGACGCCGCGCAGTTCGACTCCGAAACCTTGTGGCCCCTGTTGCAGGCACGCGATTGGCAGGATCAAGCCGCCTGGACCATCAGTGGCGGCGATCGCCAAGACGCCAAAGGCCGCGCCTGGCTCAGCGAGCAATTGCGCTCGCGCGGCGCCAACGTGACCTCGCTGCTGACCTACCAGCGCAGCGCAGCGCACTGGTCGCCCGAACAACAAGCCCTGGCCCTGGCCGCCGCCCAGCACCCGCAAGATCACCGTTGGCTGTTCAGCAGCTCTGAAGCCATCGAGCACCTCACCGACACCCTGATGCCCGGCCAGTCGTGGCAGGCCGCCACGGCCCTGGCCACCCACCCCCGCATCGCCGAGCGGGCCAGGTTGGCCGGGTTTGGGCAGGTGATCGCCACGCGCCCCACCCCCGAGGCAGTGGTGGCCGCACTACGACCCGCCAAATCAGGCCCGTGCACGTCGATACAATGAATCCATTGTGAGCGAAACCGACGTCATCCTTCCGCCTGAACCCGACTACCAACCCGTGGCCACCTCGGACTGGATGCGCTGGGCCGTCCTGGTCCTCAGCGCGGTCTGCGTAGGCAGCGCCTGGCTGGCCTGGACCACCCAGAAAAAGGTCGACACCCTCGAGCAGGAGCTGGTTCGCCGCCAGCAAGACAGCCAGAGCCAGGCCACTGAAGCGCGCCTGTTGGCCAAGCAGGCGCAAGAGATCTCACGCGAAGCCGCCGCCCGCACCACCTTGCTCGAAACCCGCCTGGCCGAAGTCACCTTGCAGCGCAGCCAGGTCGAAGACCTCATCAAGTCCATGTCGCTGTCGCGCGACGAAAACCTGGTGGTCGACGTTGAAGCCGCGCTGCGCGTGGCGGTGCAGCAATCTGCCCTGACCGGCAGCGCCGAGCCCCTGATCACCGCCATGAAGTCGGCCGAAGACCGCTTGAGCCGAGCCCGCCAGCCGCGATTGGACAGCGTGCGCCGCTCCCTGGCCAAAGACCTGGACCGCATCAAATCCACCCGCGTGGCCGACCTGTCGTCCCTCACCATCCGCCTGGACGAGGCCATTCGCCTGGTCGATGAGCTGCCGCTGATCAGCCAGCAGGTGGACGAATCAGGCCGCGCGCTGGCACGGCCCACCGCGCCGGAGCCCAAGGGCAAGGCCGCGCAACGTGCCAAGCTGGCCGCCAGCAGCGTCGAAGCGCCCGCACCGGACACGCCCCTGGGCGACCAATTGCTGCAGTGGGGCCAAAGCACCGCCCGCACCGCCTGGCAAGAAGCGCAAGCCCTGGTGCGCATCACGCGCATCCGCCAGCCCGAGGCCATCCTGATCACGCCAGAGCAATCGTTCTTCCTGCGCGAAAACCTCAAGCTGCGCCTGCTGAACGCGCGCCTGGCACTGCTGAGCCGGCAATCGGCCTCGGCCGTGGCGGATGTGAACGTGGCCCAGGCTGCTTTGACCAAGTACTTTGACACCCAATCGCGCAAAACCCAGTTGCTGCAAAGCCTGCTGACCGACGTGGCCACGCAAAGCCCGCAGACCCTGGTGCCCCGCCCGGACGACACGCTGGCCACCCTGGCCGCCATCGTCGGCGGACGTTAAGCCCATGCGCACCATCGTCTGGCTTTTGTTGCTCGCGGTCGTGGCGGTTGTCGCCGCCTCCGGCCTGGGTGGCAACGATGGCCTGGTCAGCATTTACTGGCTGGGCTGGCGCACCGACCTGTCCTTCAACCTGTTCGTGATCAGCATGGTGCTGCTGTTCCTGGCCATCTACTCCACGATCCGTGGTCTGGATTCCCTGATCGGCTTGCCGCAACGTGCCAAGCGCTGGCGCCTGATGCAACGTGACCGCGCCGCCCAGACGGCCCTGCGCGAAGCCCTGGCCCTGTACCTGGCCGCCCGCTACACCCGCGCCCACCGCGAAGCCCAGCGTGCCATCGCCATCCAGGCCGACACCCCCGACCTGGCCCTTGATGCCGAGTTCACCGCCTTGTCGCACCTGCTGTCCGCCGGCAGCCTGCACCGCCTGCAAGACCGCAAACAACGCGACGAACACCTGCAGCGCGCACTCGACCTGTCGCTGCTGACCAAGCGCCCCCGTGCCACAGAAGAAGGCGCCCGCTTGCTGGCCGCCGAATGCGCCATCGACGACCGAGATGCCACGCGCGCCCTGCGCGACCTGAGCGAGCTGGCCCCTGGCGTGGCCCGCCGCACACAGGCCCTGCGTTTGAAGCTGCAGGCCGCCCGCCTGGCACGCCAGCCACTGGAGGCGCTCAAAACCGCGCGCCTGCTGGCCAAGCACCAGGGCTTCACCGAAGGCGCGGCAGAAGGCCTGTTGCGCACCTTGGCGACTGAAACGCTGGAGACTGCCCGCGACGCCGAGCAACTGCGCAAGATCTGGCAACAGCTTGACTCGGCCGATCGCCGCGATCCGATCGTGGTGGCCCGGGGCGCCACACGCATGTCGGAGTTGGGCGCCCCCAAGGAGGCCCGCCAATGGCTGGCCCCTTTGTGGGACCAGATCGGCCGCCAAACGCTTGAAGCCAGCGAAGCCCTTGCCCAGGCCCTGTCGAACAGCCTGCTGGGCCTGGAGGCCGAATGGCTGCCCCGCCTGGATGCCGCCACGCCATCGGCCTTGCGCAGTGCGGGCCTGGCCCTGGCGGTGGGGCTGGCATTGGCAGAGCGGCAACTGTGGGGCAAGGCCCGCAGCCTGCTGCTGTCAGCCGCCAATGACCTGCAACTGGACAGCCACCGCCGCCGCCGGGCCTGGACACGCCTGGCCCAGTTGGCGGAACAAGAACACCGCGCCGATGAAGCCGCACGTTTTTACCGCCTGGCGGCCTTGGCTGACGCCACGTGATTGCAAATTTTTTGCACCTGACTTTACAAGGCGTATTAATCAATGCTATATTAATGGTCTTGGCGGCTGTAGCTCAGTTGGATAGAGTACTTGGCTACGAACCAAGGGGTCGTGGGTTCGAATCCTGCCAGCCGCACCAAAAATGACGAGGGTTAGCAAGTTGGCGCTTGCTAACCCTTTTGTCTTTCTGGCGCTTCTAGACCAACAAAGAGACCTGCAGTCTGCGGGCTCCAGTTAGCACTTGGTGGCCTCTTCAGGTCATACGAGCGTGAAAATTAGCACCCAAGGGTTTGCACTTGAAAAGTGTTTGAGCGTCGCTTAACCCCGAAAGTCTATGCCACAGTCCAAAAGCAAAAAAGCCACCTGAGTAGGTGGCTTTCGCATTTACGGGAGCACCGCTGATGACGTCACGCCTCGCAGGGCTTGCTCATGCGGCACATAGCGATGCGCGCTAAAACCTCAGGTTGCTTGATGAGGCGCGCGTTGCCAAAGATTGACGCTATCCACGCAGCGGAACGCAGATCGAGGAGGCCTCCGGCTTGCTCGCCTGGACCTGCTTGGCCATGCCCCGAATCACAACATGGAAGATGGAGCGCAACAGCTGCCGCTCAGAGGCTTTCGTCTCCGGCGAGGCGTGGAACGGCGCCAAAAGATCGCGTGGGGCGGGTGTGCCGTAGCCTGCTTCCAGCTCCTCCAGCAAGGCCCGCGCCTTGGGCTCCAGGGCGGTTATGAGTCTGTCCAACTGTCGAATGGTCGCCGCCCTTCCCAGCCCAAGAGCCAGCCCCGCCTCTACCAGGTGGCCATAAGTCACCTCCGAAAACCGGGCGGCGCTCAAGATTTTCAGTCCCAGCGCAGCGTTATTTGGCCACGCCGAGTCGTTGGAGTAGCCCTGGGTTTCGTAGACCGCCGTGCACAGCATGTCATAGCCAGGGGCAAACTCCACCCCCTTGTTGGTGACCTGGAAGGACAGGTTTTTGAGGTGGTTGTCGCCATTGCCGACCAGCGTGTTGAACACGACCCACTGGAAAAGGTGCTGGCGTGTTTTGGCGCGTGACCGCGTTTTGCACACAGCCTCAGTCAAGGTGGCTAGCGTGGCTTCCTCGTACTTGAGCGCCCGGGAAGTGTCGAATAGCTGACAGGTGTCGATGACGTGCATGCGGTCAACTTCGATGACACCCTGCTTCGGCTCAAGACGGTGGACGCGGCGGTCAAACCGTTCGATGAGGTAGGCGGGCTCAGGCAGGTATACACGCGAGACGCAGGGCACGTCCAGGCCCAGCTCTTTGGCCAACCTCATGATGTAGTACTCGTTGACCACCGAGTTCGGGTAGTGAGGCGAGGGGGAGTTGGGTTTGAGGATGTGCGTCGACGGAGTGCCCGGCATTGGCTCAAACAAACCCTCCGGTGTCGCCACCACCACCATCTTGTGCTGGGCACCTGCCAAGGACATCCTCTTCGGTGCACCTTGGGTGAGCGGCGCCTTCTCCAAGTTCTTGATGCGAAAGTCCAGCCCCTCGCGTGTCAAGGGCACCAGCCCAGTCTCAGCTAGCGCCGACCCTAAAGGCAGCAGCACCAGGGAGCCCGCGGACTCCGCCCCGTAATAGCGCAGCAGGCCAAAGGCGTCCTTGAACTCCAGCTGGGCCTCCTTGGCCAGAACTTTGAGCAGGTCCTCCTCTGGCAGCAGGTTGTCAAAGTACCACTGAACCTTCCGGTTGGAGGCCCCGTCCAGGTGTGTGCCTTGGCTTCGGGCCAGGCCTGGAGACAAATCGAAGGCGTCAGGGTTTGCGGCCCATGCCGGGTCGTACTGGAACAACCAGATGTCATTGAGGTCGATGAGCCAGCCCACTCGGTCTTCGTTGACCAGCACCTGCAAAACGCGAGGCGTGGCAAGGTGCGCCTGCCAATGTTGCAACCTGGCCAGCACCTCCGGATAAGTCTGGAACAGGTTGCTTGTCTGGGCGAGCGTTTCGACCAACTCTGCGCACGCTTTGAGCTCAGCCCGGTGCTGCCGCTCTTGCTCTTGCTTAACGGGGCGTGAACCAAGAGACTGCAGGGCGGCTACCAGCTCTTCTCCGCCCTTCATGCCTTGTTGCTCCGGCGGCTGAACATGGCGCTCAACAGCGACTGCACCCGAGCGCTGTTGGCGCCCTTGGAAGCGCTGCGCTTTGCTTGCTCGGCGATGTCCTGCGGCAGCTCGACAACCAACTCAATGCCCGCTTCCTTCAAAAGCTGCATGACCTTGCCCAGCTGGACCGTGGGCTTGCCGCGTTCAACGTCCATCACGAACACGGGCCCAACACCCGCCGAGCTGGCCATGTCATCAGCGCGCACGCGTTGTGTTTTACGAACAAGGCGCAGGACAAGCCCAAGTTCCTCTGGTGTTTCGATTTGAAGTCTCATGCGCCCGCCTTTATCTACTAGCTCGCGTAGATTTTAGCTCAAAGCCGCTTGTTGTAGCAATTATCTACTTGATCCCATAGATAAGCTCCTAATTTTGCCTCGAGAAACAAGAAATCTACTCGATCGAGTATATTTTTGATGAGAGCGGCTACATCAGCATAGATATCTATGCGAGCGAATAGAGTTGCCTGCGAGCATCCCCTGCCAAGGGTGTTCGGTTTTTTGCAATGCTGGGAATTGGCACGGTACCCCACCGACGGGTGCGCATCAGCCAAACGAGCCGACCGTTAACTTGCTGACCCTTTTGTCATTTTCGGCCCACATTCAAGTGCCGCAATCCCTGTGCCGATAACAGTGCATCAAGTCATCGCAGACGGCGCACATGAGGTCTAAACTTTTTCCGCTTCTGAGCTTCAGAACGCACATCGCGGTTGTTTTCGGCGGGCTGGTCATCGTGCTGGCTGGCGCGCTCACTTTCGCGCTGGGCAAAATGCTGACCGCCCAGATCCAGCGGGACCAGGGCGGCGCCCTGAACGTGGTGGCCAACAACGCGTCCAAGATGCTGGCCGACGGTCTGTTTGACCGCAGCCGCGAAGTGCAGGTTCTGACCGAATCAGCGGCCGTGTGGGCCCGAGGGCTGGATTCAGCCGAGGTGGCCCAGAACCTGGCACGCAGCCAGGCCATGCGCCCCAACAGTTTGTGGATCGGCGTGGCCGACGCCGAAGGCGTGGTCCGCTCGGCCACCGGCGGGCTGCTGCTGGGTCAGAACGTCAAGGCGCGCCCCTGGTTCGCCGCTGGCATCCAACGCAACTTCGTGGGTGACGTGCACGAGGCCAAACTGCTGGCATCGCTGCTGCCGCGCCCCAACCCCAACAAGCCTCCACGCTTCGTGGATTTCTCCGCGCCCATCCGTGTCGGCAGCAAGGTGGTCGGGGTGCTGGGCATCCATGGCAGTTGGGATTGGGCACGTGACGTGGTGGAGTCCCTTCACCCAGCGAACGCCAAAGCCTTGCGCATGGAAGTTTTCATCTTCGACCGGTCAGGTGCCGTCATTCACGCCCCGGATGGCAAGACCTCCGAACTGGCGGCAGCGGGCATGCGCCTGCCCCTGGACACCTCACCATCCTCAGGCAACGACAACCATGCCCAACCCGCCTCGGTCATCCAGTGGCAGGACGGCAAGGACTACCTGACGGCCTCCACCAAACTCAAGGCCCTGAGCGTGGCCAGTGACCTGGGCTGGACCATCGTGGTTCGTGAGCCCGTCGAGATCGCCTTTGCCGAGAGCCGCACCGCCATGGTGCAAGCGATGGGCATTGGTCTGCTGGCCGCCGGCTTTGCCAGCCTGCTGGCCTGGTTTGCCGCCGGACGCATCAGCGGGCACCTGTCCGCGATTGCCACCGCCGCCCATGACGTTGAGTCGGGCAGGCCCGGCGCCTCGATCCCCTTGCTGGAAAGCAGCTCTGAAGTGCTGTCGCTGGCCACCGCCTTGAACCGCATGACCCGGCGCCTTATCACGCTGAACGAGCAAATGGAAGACAAGGTCAAGCTGCGCACGCAAGAGCTGGAAGCGGCCAACCGCGAGCTGGACCGCCAGTCGCGCAGCGATCACCTCACCGGTGTGTTGAACCGCCGCGGCTTTGAAGCCCAGCTCAAGATCGCCTTGTCGTCGGCACGGCGCCGCAACAGTCCGATCAGCGTCATCATGGTGGACCTGGACCACTTCAAAATGGTCAACGAAACCCATGGGCACGACGCAGGCGATCAGGTGATCAGGCACCTGTCGGACACCTTGCGGCAACGCGTGCGCGACTCGGACATCGTGGCCCGAATGGGTGGCGAAGAGTTCGTGGTGATGCTGCCGGACACCGACGCCAAAGGCGCGCAGATCCTGGCAGAAGAGCTGGTCAAGGTGGTGGCCTCGCGTCAGGCCCCGGTGGCGGGCAAGGTCACCATCAGCGCCGGCGTGTCTGAGTTGAACATGAAGCTGGAAGACTTGGCCGAGATGCTCAAAGGCGCCGACGAGGCGCTGTACGTGGCCAAGCGCTCTGGCCGCAACCAGGCCATCCTGCATGACGCCAGCGCGCTGGCATCCATGGCCTGATCACGCGGGTCAGTTGCCCAAGAAATCGCGCTTGCCGATTTCAACTCCGCCATGGCGCAACAGGTTGTAGGCCGTGGTGACATGGAAGAAGAAGTTGGGCAACACCGCTTCCATCAGGTATTGCTGGCCTTTTGACTCGACCACGCGGTCGCGCATCTTGATCGAGATGTCGCGCCCCTCGCTGCCATCGATTTGCTCGGGCGTGAGGGTGGATAGGTAATCCACTGTTTTAGCGATGCGCGCCTGCAGTTCGGCAAAGCTGGCTTCGGTGTCTTCAAAGCGCGGAATCTCCACGCCGGCCAGGCGCGAGGCGCCGCCCTTGATCATGTCAGCGGCAATCTGCACCTGGCGCGTCAAGGGGAACATGTCGGGGAAGATGCGCGAGTTCAGCAGCGCGGCTTCGTCAATCTTGCGGGCCTCGCAATGCGCGGCGGCCTTGCCCAGGATGGTCG
>NZ_JACMNS010000004.1 GCF_014378415.1 Aquabacterium sp. | reverse complement strand
GCCGCTTGTGCAATTTTCTGGAAGGCCTCTTCATCCAGCCCTGGCACCACCGCGGTCAACTGCAAGGCAATGCGGTCGATCAGGAAGCCGTCACCCTGGGCTTTGAGGTGAACGTTGGCCTGGGTGTCGACCTTGGCCGTGGCAAATCCGGCCTTGTCGCAGGCGAATGAGAACGCCATGGTGAAGCAGGCAGCGTGGGCGGCGCCCAGCAGTTCTTCCGGGTTGGTGCCACTGCGGTCGTCACCAAACCGGCTGGCAAAGCCGTAGGGGTAGTCGGTCAAGGCCTGGGTCTGCGGGGTGCTGATCTGGCCCAGGCCTTCCTTGCCCCGGCCTTCCCAATGAACGTTGGCGGTCTTGTCGGTCATGGCGTCTCTCCTGTGAGTGGTGGATGAGGTCGGGCAAGTCTATCTATTTCGCCCTGGGCGTGTTCAGCGCATGGTCGGGCTGGCTCAGGCGCCCGGCGCGCAACTCACCCACGGCATTCAAAACCGCACGGGCCACGTTGCGAACTTCCTCTTGCAGCGCTGTGTCCTTGTCCAGGGCGTCGTGGCTGTTCCAGTACGGCTCGTAGTAGCCCACGTAGCGGTCCAGCGTGGACTGCTTGCCGGCGTCGATCAGGCCCATCCAATCCAGCCAGTCGCCCAGGTTGCGGCGCTGCGATTCGATGCCGGCCACATCCCCATGCACCACCAAGCCGTAAACGCGGCCGGACAAGTGCTTGGGGAAATCCCAGCCGTCTTTTTCAATCTGCTTGGCCTCGGCGACCTTCTTGCCGTGAGTGCTAGAAGGGTCGGGGTTGCCGCCGTCCGCGCACACCAGGCGGTCGATCATCAATTTGAGCGGGCTGGGCGATTGGTACCAATAGGTGGGGGTCAGGATGATGACGCCATGCGCGGACACCCAGCGCTCGTAGATTTCCGCCATCCAGTCTTCGGCCTGGTCCAGCGCGTGATTGGGGTAGCAGCTACAGGGCCAATGGCACAAGGGCATGGCGGTGCCGACACAGCCTTTGCAGGGATGGATGGCTCGGCCGTATTCGCTGGTGATCAGGCTCAGGTCCAGCACGTCGGCATGGGCACCTGCGGCCTGCACGATTTCGCGGACCCAGTTGGTCATGCGCCAGGTTTTGGACATTTCTCCCGGGCAGGTGCCGTCGTTGCGCGCACCACCCGCGATGACCAGCACGCGGGATGGGTTGGCCGGATCGCCCCATTGTGCTTGGGCGTCTTTCAGCTTCTGGCGGGTGTCCAGCCATTGCACCGACACCTCGTAACTTGGGTCGGCAAAACCGGGGCCAGCGGGGCGTGTGATGGGCTCTTTTCGGCCCTCTGTGTAGGATTCCCACGCGATGTCCTCAAGCCGGGCGATGGCCTCCAGCTCAGTGCCGTAGGCCGGGTCCATGTAGCGCACCATGAATCGCTCGTGGAAGACTTCGCGTGTCAGGGGTTCGCCGGTCTGGCCTTTGCGGATATTGATCATGGTGAGAACCCCGGTGATGGCTGTAGGCCATCAGTATCGGCAGTCAGCGCAGCCTGTTCCGTCGGAATTCACCGCGATCCGCGCGGCGTGAAATCCTACAGGCTTTTTTCCGCCCGCAGCAGGTCTGTCACATTGCCAAAGGGCTGTTGGCGTCCGCCAATTTGGCGAAAGCCGCCATGGCCGGGATGGGCAGATCGATGCTGCTGACCGTCATGGCGCAGGCCTGGCCGTCGATGGCGATGAAAGTGCGCTGGAGCAAGCTGCCCAGTCCAGCCTCGAACTCATGGGGCTCAATGGACAGGCCGCTGCCCAGGGCTTTCAGGCAGGCCTCTTTGCGGGTCCAGCATCGGAAAAATGCTTGCAACTGCTGATCAGGTGGGGTGGCCAGGAAAACCGCGTACTCACTGGCGCTGAAGTTCTTCTGAGCCAGCAGGGGCGCATCAGCCATCGGTGCGATGAGTTCAATATCGACCCCGATGGGGTGATTCGGGCACAGGCCCACCAAGGCCCAGCCTGCGCTGTGGCTCATGTTGAAGCAAGGGGCGTTGATGTTCAACAACCGTGGTTTGCCGTGCGTGCCCTCGGTGAATTCAAGGGTGCTGGGATCAAGGCCCATGGCCTGTCCCAGGATCAGGCGCAGTGCAGCGTGGCTGGCTCGGTAGCGCCGGGCATGCAGGTCAAAGCGAAAACGACTGGCCCGATCCTGCTCGCTGATGCTGAGCCAGGGCGCATCACACCACTCTGGATGGGCATCCAGGTCGATGAGCCAAAGGGCGATGTCGGCGTGGTTTGGCGATGGCAGGGAGACAATGCTGGGGGCGACTACCATGGCGTGGATGGTAATCGGAGCCGGCCTAAGCATGGCGCGTGGCCCCGAAAACTGGTGAGTTGCACTTGATGGCCGAACGCTATGATTGGCCCCTTGGTGGCATCGGCAGAAAGAGCAACTCAGTGTTGAAATGTTTCGACGAATCCTGTGATGCATCCTTGATGGACACTCAGCCGTTCATGTTCCAGCACAAACTGGTCGGCCACCCGGCCTTGAGCATGGAGAACCTGCGTGTTGCCATCCCCGCCTTGCCTTCTGACCATGTCAAGTACTCCAAGGGGCTGCTCAAAAACGGGGACGACTTTGAGAATGCCTCGGTGCAGCAGCGCAATGGCCTGTCTCTGGAGGAGACCATCGAGTCGATCCGCACGTCAGATTCATACATCATGGTGCGCTCGCCGCAGGTGCACGATTCGTTTGGCTCGTTGTTCCGCGAGCTGAGCGCAGACGTCGAATTTTTGCTGCGCCAGCAGATGGGCGACCGGCCGGGCCTGTTGATCGCGCCCAGGCTGTACCTGTTCATCGCCTCGCCCAACAGCCACACACCGTTTCACATCGATCGCAACTCGACCATGCTGATGCAGTTTCGAGGCAGCAAGGAGATGGTGATCTTCCCATCGTGGGAGCCCAAGGTGGTGGCCGATGCCGACCGCGAGGCCTACGCGGCTTACGTCAACACCAAGCTGCCCTGGTCGCCCGACAAGGATGTCCATGCCCAGCGCTTTGACTTCAGGCCGGGCAATGGCTTGCACATCCCGTTCATGGCGGGGCACTATGTGCGCAATGGCAGCGAAGACGTGTCGATCTCGATGTCGATCATTTTCAACACGCCGCGCACTTACGGGCAGCTCAATGCCTTGCAGTTCAATCACCAGTGGCGCGGTTTGATGCGGCCCTTGGGCCTGTCGCCCACACCCGTGGGCGGTGTGGATTGGCGTGATTCGGCCAAGTCGAACATTTGGCGGGCGAGGTCGCGCATTCGCCGTTCGCTGGGCATGGTGGATTGATCGGCTGACCATGAATCCGACTTTGTCCATTTGGCTGGAGTTGAGCCGAATCCTGGCCGCTCTGGCGGTTTTCATTGGCCACTCGGCCGGTTTGGGCGTTGCGCCCGCTGACGTGATCATCCAGTGGCACCGTTCGGCCGACGACGCGGTCACGGCCTTCTTCGTGATCTCGGGGCTGGTGATCGCTTACACGACTCAGTCCAGCAATGGCACAGCGCGGCAATACGCGATAGCCCGGCTGTCTCGGGTTTACTCGGTGGCCTTGCCGGCGGTTTTATTCGCGCTCGCGGTGGACCACGTCGGCATGCACTTCGATGTCAGCCAGTACGAGCCGACTTGGCAGTATCCCAAACTGTGGCTGTACCTGCCCTTGCATTGGCTCTTTCTGGGTGAAACCTGGTTCGGTGCCATCTACCCGTTCACCGTGGCGCCGTATTGGTCATTGGGCTACGAGGTCTGGTACTACGTGTTGTTTGGCTGTGTCACGTTTTTGAGTGGGCGCACGCGTTGGGTGGTGTCGGCGCTGGTGTTGATGGTCATGGGGCCACGCATTTGGTTGCTGTTGCCCACCTGGTGGCTTGGGGTTTTGTTGTGCCGCCAGTTGGATCGGCTGCGTGTTCGGCAAGGGGCCGCGTTTGGCTTGATGGCTTTGGCGCTGGTGGGCTATGGCCTGTTTTTGACCAGCGGCTGGCGTGGCGTCACCGACGAGGCCTCTCAGCGGCTGTACGCGATGTTCAGCACGCTGTTGCCTGTGCCGTTCAACCGTGGATCGACCGTTCATGTGTTGTCGGACTATGTGGTGGCGGTGCTTTTCGCGGTCTTCTTAATCGGCTGCGCCAGTTGCCGGCTTGACTTTGGCAAGGCGGCTGGCTTGGTGATCCGCAAGCTGGCAGGCTACACCTTCACTTTTTACCTGATCCACTTCACGCTGCTGGTGTTGGCCCGGGCCTTGGGCTTCAGCAGCGTGGGTTGGGGTGTCTATGCCCTGATCCTGGCCGGAGTTTTGGCCACGACCTGGGCCATGGCTCAGATCGGCGAGCAGCGGCGCGGCTGGTACCGCACCCTGTTTGCCAAGGCGATTGGCAAACAGGTTTAGGGCTTCAGCCCTCGACTGAGCAGGCGCTCTTTCAGCCAGCGGTTAACGTCCTGGATGAAGGCTTGCTGGGCAGGCTGGCGGGTGAGCAGGTGGTCGCTCAAGGCCAGTTGCTCGAAGGCCACGCCTTGCACGAAGGCCTCGCCTTTGAACATGTCGTGGAACTGGCCCCGGTAGGCGTACCACTCGGGTTCGCCGCCGCTGTAGTAAAAGAACAGCTCCACGCCTTGGCCCACCAATGTGCGAAAGCGCTGTGTGTATTCCTCGCGCGAGGTGACGGGGGCCGAGGTCAGGCTTTCGTAGGCATTGACGGGGGCGCGGGCGCTGCTCTCGCCATGGCTGGCGGCCGTGGTTGGTGGGCGGACCTTTGCGATGAACCGCCGCGCAATCCCTTTGACACCCGCACGGCGCAGCCGATACGCCAGTTTGTAGAGCTTGGACAGCCGCGTCGGGAAAGCATAGAAATCCCACAGCACGGCACCGCGCAGGCGCGCATCGGCCAGGGCGGTGAGGTGGGCCACCTCCGCGCCCGAGCAAAAGCCCACCATGAAGAAGCGATCGCAGCCCAGGCGGGCTTGGGCCTCGTCCATGGCGGCGCGCGTGTCGGCCACCCATTGCTCGACCATGGGCAGCGAGCCGGTCGCGCGGCGGCTGTCGCCCAGGCCGCTCATGTCGAAGCGGATGCTGGGGATGCCCATGCGAGCGAAGTGCCTGGCCAGGTGCACGTTCATGCGGTGCGGGCCGGAGCGGGGGATGACGCCCGAGTTGGTCAGCACGGCGCACCAGTTCTGCGTCGGGCTGCCCGGTGAAGCTTGGGTCAGGGTGGCGACGATGTGTTGCTCGGCGCCCAGGATCAGGGAGTGTTCTTCGGTCATGGCTCAGTCAAGTGCGGCCAGCATGAGGCGCAAGGCGTCGGGTGGCACGATGGCCGTGCCCAGGGCTTGGCTGGACAGCCAGTTGGTGCGGGTCTCGACGGTGTGCAGGTGCAGGCGCTCGCTGCTGATGGGCGGCAGGGCCTGGCGCTGTTCGGCATGCAGCGCGCAGGTCAGGGTCATGCCTCGGCGCAGGGCGGGCGCCAGGGGCAGCTCGCGGATCTCGGTCAGCTCGGCCACCAGGCGCGGGCCCATGGCAAAGCCCAGCACATCGCCAGGCGCTTGGGGTTCAGTCACGCGGCCTTGCCTCAGCAATTGATCCCAGGGGTGGCCAAACTCGCGCGACAGCTCGGCGCGGTGCCCGTCGCACAGGCTTTGGAGGTAGGCGAGCCCGTCGATGATGGGCTCCCACAGCACCAGGTGGCTGGGCACGGTGTCGGTGCGGGCCGAGGCTCGCAAGGCCAGGTTGGCGCCCAGGCCCATGCCGAACCAGCGGATGGGGCCGGGGCTGTTGGCCTGCAGTTGCGTGTGCGCGGCGAGGGTGTCTTCGACCCAGTCGCTCAGGGATTGGTCTTGCTCTTCGCCGGGCGAGTCGGCGGTGCCGTGGTAGTCAAAGCGAAGCACGTCGCAGCCCTGGCGCGCCAGCCGTTCTGACAGCACGCGGTACATGGCCGCGGTGCGCGTGGCCTCTTGGCCCAGCGGGCGGCACAGCACAAAGGCCCCGCGTTTTGGGACCTCGGCACTGGCTTTCTGAACCACGCCCATGCACAGGCGAGAGGGGGATCCGAACGAGCTGACCGAGATGTTCATGCCTTCTTGGGTGTTCATGCGCGCCTGACCAGTCCGACGATGCGTTGCATCAGGCTGCCTGAGGTGGCCGTGGCAGGCGGCGCGGCGGTGGTGTGGTGGGCCGCCTGGTCCGCGTCAGCGTTGTAGACCATGGCCAGTTGGGACAGGGTGTCAAACACATAGCGCTGCGGAGAGATGCGTTTGCCCAGGGCTTGTTCTATTTTTTGAACGGCTTGCATGACTTGCAATGAGGTGCCGCCCAGGTCAAAGAAGTTGTCGTGAAGGCTGATGTTCTTCAAACCCAGGATGTCTTCCCAGACCTTGGCGATGAGTTGCTCGGTGGGGGTGCCCGGGTTGGCCGAGGCCGCGCGGCGGGTGCCCGTGGGTTCGATCTGCTCGTCCAGGCTTTGCAGTCGGCCGTCGTTGCGCCAGCGTGCCGGAACGCCGGTGTGGATCACCGCCTTGCCCAGCGTCAGTTGCAGGTGGCCGGCGGCGCCAACCGGCAGCAGGGTTTGATGTTGTTCGTCCACGATGGACAGGACGCCGTCGAGCAAGGGGCGGCCCATCACACCAGAATCGCGTCGGCCGGTCAGCAGGTCGGCGGTGACCGGCAGGCCCAAGGGGGCAGGGCGGTGGCAGGACAGCACGGTGCAGCCCGCCTCGAGCAAGGCCTTGACCAAGTCGGGCGTCGATTCGGTGGCTTGCAGCCAGGCGGTCAGCGAGAGCGTGGCGCCTTGGCGGGCGGCCAGGATGCGCCGCCAGGTGTTGGCGGGTGCTTCCAGTTGGCCGATGGATTGCGTCTTGATGAGCTTGATGAGGTGCAGGCCGTCCTGGGCCTGGGGCGCAGGCACGACGACCAGGCAGGCTTGGGCCGCCCAGGTTTGCAGGGCCTGGAGCAGCATGGAGGGCGCGGTGGCCGGGTCGTCCAGCACCATGACTTGGTCGGAGGGCAACACCTGCGTGTGGCCGGCCAGGGCGGCGCACAGGCTGGACAAGGTCGCCTTGTTCACGGCGATGGTGGGTGTGGTTACTTCCGTGGGGCTGGCGTTGATGTGCGCGCCGGGCAAGGTGTTCGTGTCCACCCAGGGTGCCGTGCCAGGGGGCGGTCGCTGGTCGCTGACGAACACGGCGTGGTTGGCATGGCTGGGCAGGGGCGCGCCCAGCAGCACTTGCGCTTCGCAACGCAGCGCTGCCACGCCCGCCAGCAGCCTGATCAAGGGGTCGGTGGTGTGGACCACCACGGTGTCGCGTGCGCCAGTCAGGTGAGGGCGCAGCAGCCCTTCGAGTTGATCCAGGCGCAGACCCAACTCGCCCAGGCTCAGGCTTTGATCACCCAGGCGCAACGCGGGTCGGCCTGGTTGGGCCTTGATGTGGGCGATCAGCGCCTCGACGATGTCAGGCGCGGCGTCCTGCCTGGGCAAGGCCGCCTGGCTCAAGCGCTTGAGCTGATCCTGATCGGTCGGGCTGGTGGCCAGCAACTGGCGAACGGGCTGGCGTGGATCGCTGGCGAGCTCACTCAGCAGGCGCAGGAAGCGGTCGCGCAGTGCGGCCACGGTGGCGGGCTGGAAGAGCTCGGCGTTGTACTGCAGGCCGCCTTCGATGCCGCCGGGGATCTCAACCATCCACAGGTTCAGGTCTTCGGTGGCGCCCTTTTGCAGCAGCGGGATGCGCTCGTGGGCCAGCGGGCCCCAATGGGTCTGGCGCTGGCGGGCATCCTGGAAGGAGAACATGACCTGGTACAGGCGCGTGGCCGCACCGGCGCGCTGACCATCTAGGTCGCGCGCGAGCACTTCGAACGGTGCGTCCTGGCTGGCAAAGGCGTCGACCATGGTCTGGCGCACGGACTTGATCCAGTCGGTGCAGCTCAGGGTGGTGTTGACCGCCAGGCGGATGGGCAGCATGTTGTTGAAGAAGCCCATGAGGCCTTCGAGCTCGGCGGCGGTGCGCCCGCGCACGGGCATGCCGATGGCCGGGTGGCTGTCGCCCAGCCATTGCGACATCAAGGCCGCGTAAACCGAGAGCATGACGATGCTGACCGTGCTGCCGGTTTGCTTGGCGACCTCGCGGACTTGCTCGACGAGGGTGCTGTCCATGTGCATCCACTCGGTCGAGCCCAGGCCACTGGTGGCCAGTTGCCGGGGCACGTCGCCCACGGGCGCCTTGGGCAAGGGGCCGGTGGCGAACTGCTTGGTCCAGTAGGCGACCTGGTCTGAGAGCTCCTGGCTTTGCAGCCACTCGGTGTGCCATTGGGCATAGTCGCCGTAGGTGATGGTGGGCGCGGGCAGCGAGGGGGTTTCGCCTTTGAGGAAGGCCTCGTACAGCGCCGAAATCTCGGTGTAAAGGATGTCGAAAGACCAGCCATCCCACAGCACGTGGTGGGTCATGAAGAACAAGGCGTGCTGCTGATCGCTCAGCTTGAACAGGCGCATCTTGAGCAAGGGCGCCTGGCCGAGGTCGAAGGTCTCGGCGGTGAGCGCGTCCAGGCGCTGGGCCAGCAACGCCTCTTGCGCGGCGCCACTCAGGTGGCTCAAGTCTTCCAGCGGCAGCAGGCTGACATCGATGTGATCAAAGGTCCTCTGGATGTGGTGGTCGCCTTCGCGCACGATGGAGGTGCGCAAGGCCGGTTGTCGGCGCACCATCTCTTGAAAGGCGCGGTCGAAGGCGGCCAGGTCCATGGGGCCAGTGAGGCGGTGGGCCGAGGGCGCGTTGTAGACCACGCGGCCGGGTTGCAACTCTTCAATGAAGCGGATGCGCTCTTGCATCAGGGTCAAGGGTGCCGTGCCTTGCTGGGCTCGGTGCACGATGGGCGCGCGTTGGGCGGCGGGGTTGGCTGCGCCGCTTTGTTGCTCGATGGCGCTGGCCAGCTTGGCGACCGTGGGCGCTTCGAACAAACTGCGCAAAGTCAGCTGCAAGCCCAGTTGCTTGTTGAGTTGCCCGATCACGCGGGCGGCCAGCAGTGAGTGGCCACCCAGCGCGAAGAAGTCGTCGTCAATGCTGACTTGGGGCACTTTGAGCATGGTCTGCATGGCCTGGGCGATGGCCTGCTCCAGCTCGTTGCGCGGGGCTTGGGCCAGCGCGCTGAGCGTGGCCTTGGTTTCGGCGGGTGCGGGCAGGGCCTTGCGGTCGATCTTGCCGTTGGGCAGCAGCGGGATCGTGTCCAGGATGACCGTGTGCTGCGGCAGCATGTACTCCGGCAATTGGGCCGACAGGTGGGCCTTGACCTGGGCCGCATCGGGCGGCGTGCCTTGGGGCACGATGTAGGCGACCAGGCGCACATCGCCGGGCCCGAACTCGCGGGCCACGACCACGCAGCGCTTGACTTGGGCGTGGCTGGCCAGTTGCGTTTCGATTTCGCCCAGCTCAATGCGGTTGCCGCGGACCTTGACCTGGTGGTCGGCCCGGCCCAGGTACTCGATGGCGCCGTCATCCAGCCAGCGGCCCACGTCGCCCGTTTTGTACAGGCGGCCACCGGGGTTGAAGGGGTCGGGCAGGAAGCGCTCGGCGGTGAGGTCGGGGCGGGCCACGTAGCCCATGCCGACCTGGACGCCGCCGATGTAGAGCTCGCCTTCGGCGCCCACCGGCAGCAGGCGCAGTTGCTCGTCCAGCACGTGCATGCGCGTGTTGGCGATGGGGCGGCCAATCGGCACGATGCGGCGCGGATCGTTGGGGCGGCAAGCCCACCAGGTCACGTCAACGGCGGCCTCGGTCGGGCCATACAGGTTGCCCAACTGGGCGTGCGGCAGGCACTCGAAGAAGCGATCGACGGCATCGATGGGCAGGGCTTCGCCCGAGCACAGCACTTGCCGCACCGAGGTGCACTGGTCCAAGCCGGGTTCTTCCAAAAAGAGGTGCAGCATGGAGGGCACGAAGTGCAGCACGGTGACCCGCTCCTGGCGGATCAGGCCGGCCAAGTAGCTGGCGTCGCGGTGCCCATCGGGCTTGGCCACGACCACGGTGGCGCCGGTCATCAGTGGCCAAAAGAACTCCCAGACCGACACATCGAAGCTGTAGGGCGTTTTCTGGATGACGCGGTCTTGCTCGGTGAGTTGGTATTCCTGCTGCATCCATTGCAGCCGGTTGACGATGCCCTGGTGCGCGTTCATGGCGCCCTTGGGCCGGCCTGTCGAGCCCGAGGTGAAGATGACGTAGGCCGGGTCTTGTGGTGTGCCGACCAGCGGGCCTGTTGTTGCGATGTCGTGCGTGGTGCTTTGTGCGGGTTCGTCCACGCGCAGGATGTAGGCCGAGGCCGGGAAGGCCGAGCCCGCCTTGGCCCATTCGGCCTGGCGCGTGACGATGACGTTCATGGACGCGTCTTCGCACATGTGGGCCAGGCGCTCGTTGGGGTAGGCCGGATCGAGCGGCACGTAGGCGCCGCCGCTGTAGACCACGCCGACCAGGGCGGCGACCAGTTCGATGCTGCGCTCCAGGCAGACGCCAACCAGGGTGCCGGGCACCACGCCTTGAGCGCGCAGGCGGTGGGCCAGGGCCCAGGCTTGCTGGTTGAGCTGGGCGTAGCTGATGTCCTGGCCTTCAAAGCGAACGGCGATGGCGTGGGGGTGCTGTTGGGCGCTGCGGCTGATGAGGTCGCCCAGGCGCAGGCCGGTCTCATAGGCGGTGTTGGTGGCGTTGAAGGCTTGCAGGCGCGCCAGGTCTTGGGGGCTGAGCGAGGCGGCGGGTGACGCGGTTGCCGGTGCGCCACTTGTTTGCGTGATCTCGCTCAACAGTGCTTGCAGGTCGGCGACAAGTTCGGCGGCCCGTTGCGGGCTGAAGAACTCGGTGCTGTGGTGCAGGTCCAGCGTCAGGGCCTGCGGTGTCTCATAGAAGTTGAAGATGACTTCGCTGAGCAGGCCCAGCTTGCGCCCTTCGTGCATCTGCGCTTGCAAAGGCGCAAAGCCGCTCAGGTCCACGCGCGGGTTCAGGTTGAAGAACACGCCGGTCAGCGGTGGGCGGCTGCCAATGCTGGGCCGGCCAATGGCGCGGGCCACGCTGCCTTGGGTGGCCAAGGGGTGTTCCAGCGCGTCCATCAAACTGTTGCGGGCGTGGCCGAGAACGGCCTCGAAGCTTTGGCCCGCCTGGCATTGCAAACGCAAGGGCAGGTCGAGCACGCCGTCGGCGATCAGGGGCGCGTGGCGTGCCAGGCTTTGGCTGGCATAGGGGATGGACACCACGAAGTCATCTTGCCCGCTGCGCCGCTGGATCAGCATGCTCACGGCGGCCAGCATGACCTGGAACAAGGTGGCTTTGTTATGGCGGGCCTTGGCTTGCAGCGCGGCCAACACCGGGCCATCGATTTGAGCCCGGAGGGTGTCGCCGTCAAAGCGGCGTGGCGTTGGGGGTGTGCGGTCGCCCAGGCTCATGGGCTGGGGGGCGTGGCTCAAAGCCTGGCGCCAGAAGGCCAGATCTTCCTGACCTTGGGGGCCCTCCCAACGGGCTTGCTCGTCGATGGCAAAGCGGCGCGGCGATTCGGCGGCGACGGGCCAGGTGGGGCTCAGGCCCAGGCTGCGGGCGCGGTAGGCGGTGGCCAGGTCGGCCAGCATCACGCTGGAGGCCCAGCCGTCAAACACCAGGTGGCTGGCCACGAGGTGCACGACCACGCGGCCATCGCTCAAGTGCAGCAGGCTCACGCGGGCCAAAGGCGCTTCGCTCAGGGCGAGATCCTGGCGGCTGGCTTGCTCGCAGAAAGCGTCCAGCGCTTGGGCCGCATCGGCTTGGCCGCGCAGGTCGACGCGGGCAATGCTGGGCTGGTGGCGTTCGTCCAGGATCTGCAGCGGCTCGGTCGCATCGAAGTGGATGCGGAAGGCTTCGTGGCGTTGCAGCACGTCTTGCAAGGCGGCTTCCAGCGCGGTTTCGTGGACATCGCCTTGCAGGCTCAGGCAGAAGGATTCGTTGAGCGCGATGCGCGCGTTGGCGTCGAAGCTGGCGGCCAGCCAACGCTCGGTCTGGCCGGGCGTCAAGGGGGCGGGGTTGGGCAGGGCTGCGCGCTCGGGCGGTGGCGTGCTGCCCTCGCGCGGCGCGATGAAGCCCAGGGCCATCAACTCATCAAGCGATTGGGTGAACACGGTGAAGATGCGGTCCAGCTCGGCATCGCCCATGGCCTCGGTGACGAAGTGGCCGAACTGCTCGTACAGGTGCAGGCCATGAAAGCGCAGCAGGTAGTAAAACAGGCTGACGTACTTCTGGTTGTCGTCCCAGGTCAGGCGCCACAGCGAGGCGCAGTGCACGGCCTTGACCGGCGCGCCGCGAGACGCAAACGCGCTGTTCAATCGATCGACCAAACTCTGCGTGCGGCCGTTGAGCGTGGCGTACAGCTGGCGTCCGCCCTGCTTGAGGTGCAGCAGTGAAGCGCGCGCGGCGGCCAGGGCCAGCGGGTGGCGCACAAAGGTGCCTGCGAAGTAGGTGACGCCCGCTTCGGGGTAGGAGTCATCGCCGTATTGCCAGTGGCCACCGTCCAGCGCGTCCAGCCAGGCCGACCCGCCCGCGATGGCGGCAAAGGGCAGGCCGCCGCCGATGATCTTGCCGTAGGTGGAGATGTCGGAGCGCACGCCGTAGAACTCTTGTGCGCCGCCGGGGGCCAGCCTGAAGCCGGTGACGACCTCGTCGAAGATCAGCGCGCAACCGGCCTTGTCGGCGATCTGTCGCAGCGATTGCACGAAGGCGCGCGGTTGCAAGGTGGGGTACTTGTTCTGGATGGGCTCGATCATGATCGCGGCCAGTTCATGGCCGCGATCGCGCAAAACTTTCAGCGAGTCTTCACTGTCGTAGTCCAGCACCAGGATGTTTTCGACAGCGTTGGCCAGGATGCCCGGCGCGGCCGACAGCGAACGCAGTTGCTTGGTGCCGCGCACGATGACTTCGTCAAAGATGCCGTGGTACGAGTTGGTGAAGATGGCGATCGTCTTGCGGCCCGTCACCGTGCGTGCGATGCGCATGGCGCCCATCACGGCTTCCGAGCCGGTATTGCAAAAGGCCACCCGCTCCATGCCCGTGAACTCGGAGATCAGCTCGGCCACCTCGGCCGCCATGGGGTGTTGCGGCCCGACTTCGATGCCCAGGTCCAACTGGTCTTTCATGGCCTGAATCACGCTGTCGGGTTGGTAGCCCAGCAGGTTGGCGCCAAAGCAAGACAGCAGGTCGATGTACTCGTTGCCATCGATGTCCCACACGCGAGCGCCCTTGGAGCGGTCGGCCACGATGGGGTAGACCAGGTCTTTCCACAGCGTGTTGAAGCCGGTGACCACGCGCGGGTCGGCCATGACCTTGCGGTGCTTCTGGCTGAAGGCCTTGGACTGGCCAGTGCGGGCGTTGTAGCGTGTGATGAAGTCGTCCAGCCATTGGCGCTGGGCGGGCGTGAAGTCGGTCTGCGCGTTCAGCGTGATGCGGGCCGAGGCGCCAAAGGGCTTTTCAAGCAGGGATGTTTTGGAGGGCTGGTCCAGCGCGGTCAAAGCGGCCGCCGGTGCAGGTGCACTGGTCTGAACCAGCACAGGCGCGCTCATCACGCCTTGACCAGACAGCAGGGCCAGTTGCTGGGCCATCAACTGCATCTGCTGCTGGATCAGTTGATGGACGGCATCGCCCTGGACTGGCGCGAAGGTGTTGGCGAACACCGCCTGGACCATGGGCTGCGCGGCCGCCACCGGCGCGGCCACGGGCGCCGACGCAAATTTGTCGGCAGGCAGTTGGGCATCGAGAAACTCGCCCAGCTTGGCCACGGTGTCCAGGTCTTCCAGCAGGCGGCGAAAGCGCAGCTTGACGCCGAACACGCGCTCCAGTTCCAGCGTGGCCTGGGTCAGTGACAGCGAATCCAGCCCCTGGTCGACAAAGGTGGCGTCGCGGTGCACGGACTCGGCGGGGATGCCCGAGACCTCCATGAGGATGCGGGTGAGTTCCTGTTCAAGGCGGGGTAGGCGGCTCATGGGCGGGACATCCTCTGGAACGGGCGAAGCAGGAAGAAGAACGGGGGTGTCGGTGGCCACCACAGGCGCCACGGTGCGGCGTTTGAACCAATGCACCTCGCCCCGGAAGGGGTAGGCGGGCAAGGGCCACCGGCGGGCGTGGCGAGAGACGGGCCAGGCCACGTCGACGCCCGCGCACCACAAGGCACCGATGCCTTGCAAGGCACGCGTGGCGGGCGCGCCCGGGTCTTGCGCGGGGCCCAGCAAGGCCACGATGCGGGGCACGGTGTTGTCGGCCGTGCGGTGTTGGCGCAGCAAAGCGGTCAAGGCCTGACTGGGGCCGACCTCGACAAACACCGTGTCACCTTGGGCAAGCTCGGCTTGCACCGCGCGGCTGAACTGCACGGTGGCGCGCACCTGCCGGGCCCAATAGGCCGGGTCGGTGGCTTCACTGGCCAGCACGGGCGCGCCGCTGATGCACGAATACACCGGGATGCTGGGCGCGCTCAGGGTGGCACGGGCCAGCGCTTGCGCCACCTGCGGCAAGGCGCCGTCCATGCTGGCGCTGTGGAAGGCGTGCGAGACCTTCAAGCGCGTGGTGCCGATGTCCTGGGCTTCCAGCTGGGTGGCGAAGGCGGTGATGTCATCAAAGCCACCGGCCACCACCGTCAAGGTTGAGGCATTGGCGGCGGCCAGCTCGACCCCCGCCGGCAGCAAGCGGCCGACCACATCGCCACTGGCACGCACGGCCAGCATCGCGCCCGGCGGCTGCTCGAACATGGCTTGGCCACGGGCGATGACGGCGCGCATGGCATCGGCCAGCGACAAAACGCCAGCATGGCAAGCCGCTGCGTATTCGCCAATGCTGTGGCCAATCATGGCCTGCGGCTTGATCCCCAAGCTGTCCAGCCAAACGGCCAATGAGTACGACACCGCGAACAGCGCAGGCTGGGCGTGCCGGGTTTCGGCCAGGCTGGCGGCGGCCACGGCATCACTGGGTTCGGCCTCGACCAGCCAGGTGCGCAGCTGGGCGGCCAGATCGGCTGGTGCCACGGCCAGGCATTGTTCAAAGGCTTCGCGGAAGGCCGGGGCCTGATCCATCAACTGACGGGCCATGCCCGGATGCTGCGAGCCCTGGCCCGGGAACAGGAAGACCACCCGGGGTTTGGCCTTGGGGACGGCGCTGGCGGCTTTCAGGTCGCGCAGGGCGGCCACGGCCGAGGCGGCATCGCTGGCCACCACGGCCACGCGGTGGGCCATGGGCTGGCGACCACGAGTCAAGGTGGCGACCAGGCTGGACAGGGGTGTGGTCGGGTGGCGCTCCAGGTGGCTGGCCAGGTCTTGGGCCCGCTGCAGCGCGGCCTGGGGTGATCGGGCCGACAAGGGCAGCAGGTGCAAGCGGCCAGCCACTTCGTCTTCGGTCACCGCCTGCACGGGCGCTTCTTCCAGCACCACGTGGGCATTGGTGCCGCCCACGCCAAACGAGCTGACCGCCGCGCGACGCACCTGCGGGCCACGCGGCCAGGCACGTGCCTCGGCCTGGACCTTGAAGGGCGTGTTGGCCAGGTCGAGCTGCGGGTTGGGCTGGCGGTAGTGCAGCGTGCCCGGGATGATTTCGCGGTGCATCGACAGTGTGGCCTTGATCAGGCCCAACACACCAGCGGCCGCCACCGTGTGGCCCAAGTGGCCTTTGATGGAACCGAGCTGGCAGAACTGCTTGTCAGCGGTATCGCGGGACCAGGCCCGGCTCAGGGCGGCGATCTCGATGGGGTCGCCCAGCGAGGTGCCGGTGCCATGCGCCTCGACGTAGCCGATGCTGCGGGCATTGACGCCCGCGTGGTCCAGCGCCATGGCGATGGCCTCGGCCTGACCGCTGACGCTGGGCGCGGTGAAGCTGGCCTTGTCGCCGCCATCGTTGTTCAGGCCGACGCCCTTGATCACGCCATAGACCGTGTCGCCATCGGCCAGGGCCTGCTTCAGGCGTTTGAGCACGACCACGCCGCCGCCACTGGCGAACACGGTGCCCGAAGCTTCGGCATCGAAAGGGCGGCAGCGGCCATCGGCCGATTCCATGCTGCCTTCGACGTGCAGGTAGCCGCTGATCTGCGGCACGACCAGGGTCACGCCACCGGCCAGCGCCACATCGCATTGGCCTTGCGCCAAGGCATGCCAGGCCTGTGTGATGGCCACCAGCGATGTCGAGCACGCCGTGTGGATGGACACCGCCGGGCCGCGCAGGTTGAGGCGGTTGGCCGCGCGGGTGGCCACGTAGTCCTTCTCGCTGGCCAGCATGGTGGCGAACTCGCCGTGGCGCTGGATCAGCTCGGGGTCTTCCTGCCGCATGGCGGGCAGGTAGGTGTTGTTGGCACTGCCCGCGTACACGCCAATGCGGTCCTGACCTCGGCTCGGGTCGATGGCGGCGTTTTCAAGTGCGGACCAGCACAGCTCCAGGAACAGGCGCTGCTGGGGGTCGAGCACGGTGGCTTCGCGCGCCGAGATGCCGAAGAAGGCCGCGTCAAAGCGGTCGGCGTCTTCCAGCACACCACGAGCGGCCACGAAGTTGGGGCGATTGCGCAGATCTTGCGGCACCGACGGGTCCAACTCGTGCGGCGCGAAACGGCGGATGCCTTCTCGGTCGGCCAGCAGGTTGTCCCAGAAGGTGTCCAGGTCATGGGCGTTGTCAGCCCGCACCGACATGCCGATGATGGCGATGCCGTCGTGGTCTTGCGGGCTGGTGGGCCCATGGCGCCGAACCGGTGCGGCCGCGCCTTCGAGGCTGTCGCGCATGCCGGCGATGGTGGGTCGGTCGTACACCTCGGCCACCGACAGGTTCAAACCGAGTTGCTTGAGGCGGCCCACGAAGCGCATCACCAGCAGCGACCGGGCGCCAGCATCGAACACATTGGCGTCGTCGGCCAGGTCGCTCAAGCCCAGCAGTTCTTGCCAGACGCTGCGCAGCCGGTCGATCACGGGCAAGCTGGACAAGTCAGCGCTGGCTGACGGCTCGATGGCGGGCAAGGGCAGGCTGCGCCGGTCGATCTTGCCGCTGGGCGTGGTGGGCAGCTTGTCCAGCGCGATGAAGCGCACGGGGATCATGTAGTCCGGCAGGCGCTCGCGCAGCCATTGCCGCCACGGCCCCAGCATGTGCGCCAGCGCCGGGCTGCCAGGGCGCAACACCACGTGGGCCACCAACTGGCGGCCCGAGCCGGGCACGTTGGGTGCGGTCACGGCGGCGTCTTGAACGGACTCGTGGGCCATCAGGGCCAACTCGATGTCGCCGGGTTCGATGCGGAAGCCGTCCACCTTGAGCTGTTGGTCAATGCGGCCTTGGTAGGTCAGCACACCCTCGCCATGGCGGCTGACCAGGTCGCCCGTGGCGTACCAGCGGCCGGGCAGATCGGCGGGGCCGTCCAGAAAGCGGTCGGCACTCAATTGGGCCTGGCCCAAATAGCCGTGGGCCAATGTTTCGCCACCCAGCAGCAGTTCGCCGGTGTCGCCCACGCTGAGCAGGCCGGTCTCGGGATCGCGCAAGGCCACCAAGACATGCGGCAAGGCCGTGCCGATGGGCGGGATGCCGGGCCAGGAGGCCGGCGGGCCGGTCAACTCGAAGGCGGTGACCACATGGCTTTCGGTCGGGCCATAGTGGTTGTGCAGTGCCGCCTGTGGCAGGCGCTCGAACAGGGCTCGGATGGTGGGGGTGACTTGCAATTGCTCGCCCGCACTCACCACCTCGCGCAGGACCAACGGTGGCTTGCCTTCTGCGTGGGCCTCTTCATCGGCCTGGGCCAGCATCTGCAAGGCCACATAGGGCAAAAAGATGCGCTCAACGCCTTGCGTTTGCAGGGCCTGGCGCAACAAGGCCGGATCACGCCGGTGGCTGTCGGGTATCAAGACCAGCGTGCCGCCGCACGCCAGGGTCGAGAAGATCTCCTGAAAATGCACATCGAAGGACAAGGGCGCGAACTGCAGGGTGCGAGCTGTTTGACCCAGGCGGGGATGCTGCGCATGCCACTGGATCAAGTGGCGCAAGGGCAGGTCGCCCATGGCCACGCCTTTGGGCCGACCGGTGGAACCCGAGGTGAACAGCACGTAAGCCAGGTCACTGGCGGCGGCGTAGGGCATGCCCTGTGGGGCCGCGACTGCATGCAGGCTGGGCATGGGGCCGACCAATGCTTGCAGGGCTGACAAGGCGCCAGGTTCACCTACCACCACCCGGGGTTGCGCATCCGTCAACATGGCCTGCAAGCGGTCGGCCGGGTAGCTCAGGTCCAAAGGCACATAGGCCACGCCCGCCTCAACGGCGGCCAGGATGGCGATCACGGTGTCGGCGGACCGGGTGGCGGCGATGGCGATGCGGTCACCGGGCACCAGCCCGGCTGCGAGCAGTAATTGAGCCTGCTGATGAACCTTGTTTGACAAGACCGCGTAACTCAGCCGAGTTTCCGAATACTCCAGGGCGATGCCGTCGGGGTTTTTGTCAGAGGCGGCGCGCAACCAGTGGCTCAAGGCCGGTGGGGTCGTGACATTCCTGCTGCTGGGTATTTCTTGTGTGGCCATGGGCACCGTCGTCATTCGACCCAATGGGCGCGAGGGGGGGGGCGTATCTTGAAAATGATACGACAGTCGGGATTATTCAGGCCATCCCCTGAAACTGTGTGATCAAGTATCTTTTCAACATTTGGGCGGTTTGAACCGGTGTTTCCTGCATGAAGCAGTGCCCGCCCGGCGTTTGAATGTCGCTGACATGTGGATTGATGGATTTCCACTGTTGCACGGACGCCGCGATGAATGGGAACGTTTGCTCGGCATGAATCACCTGAACCGGGGTTTCGATCCGGTTAAGGGCTGTCCACAGGCCATGAGCCACCGAGCTGAAAACCTCGGATTCCCGGTCGGGTGAGCATTTCAGTTCAACGCCGCCATCGGCCGAGGGGCGCAAGGCATGGTCGACGAAGGCCTGCAGGGCGGGCGCCGCCCAGTTTTTATACACGCCCCGGCCTTCCAGCGCTTCGCGCGCGGTGTCGCGGTCTGGCCAGTGGCTTCTCCGGGCCCTGGCCTTGCGTGCCAGCTCGTTGTGGCCGGCCAGCCCGGTCCATTGGGCCATCTGCGCGGCCCACAGCACTTGGGGATGCAGGATCACCGGGTCCAACAGCACCGCGCGGTCAAACAAGCCAGGATGCTGTGCCACCGCCAGGCTGGTCAGCACGCCGCCAAAACTGTGGCCCACCGCATGGCGGGGCACGCCTTCGAACAAGGATAGATGTGCTTTGAAGGCCTCGACGGCCAGCTCCGCACTGCGGTTCCAGCCCACGAAGCGCCCGCCTGGGTCGCTGTCGCCGTGGCCTTGCGCATCGCTCAGCCACAGGTCGAATTCGGGCGCCAGCAGGGTCAGCAGGGGCTCGTACACCCTGCCGCAAAAACCGTTGCCGTGGATGAAGTGCAACAGCGGTTTGCCCGTGGGGGGCGTGTGCCACCCTCGCAAAGCAAACCCTTCCCGACCGGTGTAAACCCAAGGAATCAACTGCATGTGGACCTGAGAAATTGGAGTGAGCGTGATGGGTTAGCATGCTCGCATGAAAATCAATCAAGCGCTTGATTCTGGTGAACTGGGGGTGCCGGAACGCGGTGCCCCGGCCCGCGAACGCCTGTTGCAGGAGGCCCTGCGCATCTTTGCCGACAAAGGTTTTGCCAAGGCCTCCACCCGTGAGATCTGCCAGGCGGCGGGTGCCAACGTGGCCTCCATCCACTATTACTTTGGCGGCAAGGCCGGTTTGTACCGGGCGGTACTGCTGCGCCCCATTGAGGCCTTGACGTCGGAGTTGACCCATTTCGACGATCCGGCTTTGCCTTTGGAAGAAGCCTTGCGCCGACTGATGACGGCATTTTTGTGCCCGATGAAGGTGGATGGCGTGGCTGATGAACATGCCGAACGCGGCATGAAGTTGCACCTGCGCGAGATGGTGGAGCCCAGCGCGGCCTACAAGGAAGTCATTGCGCAGTACATCCAGCCGCACCACCAGCGGGTGGTGATGCTGCTGGCACGGCACGTGGGGGCCACCGGGCCCGACGATGCCTTGCATCACCTGGCCTTTGCATTGTTGGCCATGGTGCACGACTACAGCTTGTCGCGTGAATTCATGAATGTGTTGGCGCCCGCCCTTCTGGATGGTGACGAGGCGGTGCGCCAAGTCTTGAGCCGTCTGGTGGGCTATGGTGTTGCCCTGGTTGGTCACGAGCGTGGTGTGCGCGCCGCGGCCAGCTGATTAAAAAAATAGAGGAAAAAGCATGTCGAACTGGTTGGCAAATAACGGCAAGTGGGTGGCGGTTGCGGCCGTGGTGGTGGCGGGCGGGCTTTGGTGGCATTTCAAGGCTGATGCACCTGCTGGCGAGGCCAACAAGGCCGCGTCCAAGCATGTCAAGCCGGCCCTGAGCGTGCAAGTGGTCTCGCCTCTATCGGCGCAATGGCCTTCCACCCTCACGGCCAATGGCTCGATCGCAGCCTGGCAGGAAGCCATCATCGGCGCCGAGCTGTCGGGCCTGCGCGTGGCCACGGTATTGGTCAATGTGGGCGACCGCGTCAAGCGTGGTCAGAGCCTGGCCACCTTGCAAAGTGAAGCGATGGTGGCCGATGCCAACACGGCGCGCGCCAACCTGGCCGAGGCGCAAGCCTTGCTGGCCGAGGCCAAGAGCAACGCCGACCGCTCGCGGTCACTGCGTGGCAGCGGCGCCATCAGTGCGCAAGAAGCGCAGCGCGACCTCACCGCCGAAGCCACCGCGCAAGCCCGCATGGAATCACTCAAAGCCCGCCTGGCCGCCGATGAGCTGCGCCTGCGCCAGACCAATGTGGTGGCGCCCGACGACGGCGTGATCTCGGCCCGTGTGGCCTCCGTGGGTTCGGTGGCCCAACCCGGTGCTGAACTGTTCCGCCTGATTCGCCAAGGCCGCCTGGAGTGGCGCGCTGAACTGCCTTCGGCTGATCTGTCGCAGATCAAGCCCGGCATGCCGGCCTGGGCCACGCCACCTGGTGGCTCGACCGTGCAAGGCGTGGTGCGCATGGTCGCGCCCACCGTGGATGCGAACACCCGCAACGGCCTGGTCTATGTGGACCTGCCTGCCAGCGCCGTCAACGCTGGCGCGCGCGCCGGCATGTTCGCCAATGGGCGCTTTGAAACCGGCCAGGCCACCGGCTTGTCGCTGCCGCAAAGCGCTGTCTTGCTGCGCGATGGCTTCAGCTACGTTTTCACGGTGAACGCGCAGGGCGTGGTCAGCCAGGTCAAGGTCAGCGTGGGCCGCCGCCAGGCCGACCGCATCGAGATCACGCAAGGCCTGAAGGCCGACACGCAAGTCGTGGCCTCTGGCGTGGGTTTCCTGACCGACGGTGACACCGTGCGCGTCGTGAAAGGCCAGCCATGAACGTTTCAACTTGGTCGATCCGCAACCCCATCCCCGCGATCCTGCTGTTCATCATGCTCACCGTGGTGGGCCTGATGGGCTTTTCGGGGATGAAGATTCAGAGCTTTCCCGACATCGACCTGCCCACCGTCACGGTGACGGCGTCCCTGCCGGGCGCGGCGCCTGCGCAGTTGGAAACCGAGGTCGCGCGCAAGCTTGAGAATTCGATTGCCACCTTGCAAGGCATCAAGCACATCTACACCAAGGTGCAAGACGGCAGCGTGATCATCACGGTCGAGTTCCGCCTTGAAAAACCCACGCAGGAAGCCGTGGACGATGTGCGCGATGCCGTCTCGCGCGTGCGCTCCGACCTGCCCGGTGATCTGCGCGACCCGGTCATCTCCAAGATGAACCTGTCGGGCGCGCCGATCCTGACCTACACCGTCGCCTCCAAGCGCATGGACGACGAGGCCCTGTCCTGGTTCGTGGACAACGACGTGACCAAACGCATGCTGGCCGTCAAGGGCGTGGGCGCGGTGGCGCGCGTGGGCGGCGTGACCCGCGAGGTGCGCGTTGAGCTGGACCCGGCTCGCCTGCTGGCTTTGAACGTGTCCGCCGCCGATGTGTCGCGCCAGTTGCGCAGCATCCAGCAAGAAGCCTCGGGCGGTCGCGTGGACGTGGGCGGCGCCGAGCAATCGGTGCGCACCGTGGCCACGGTGCAATCGGCGACCGAGCTGGCCGCCATGGACATCAGCTTGTCCGATGGCCGCCGTGTGCGCCTGGACCAGATTGCCAAGGTGAGCGATACCACGGCCGAGCAACGCTCGGCGGCCCTGCTCAATGGCGAGCGTGTGGTGGGCTTCGAGCTCACGCGTGCGCTCAAGGCGGGCGAAGTGGAGGTGGCGCAAGGCATCCGTGCGGCGCTGGAAGAAGTCAAAGCCAAGCACCCCGACATCGTCATCACCGAAGCCTTCAACTTTGTCGATCCGGTGGAAGAGAACTACCACGGCTCGATGCTGCTGCTGTACGAAGGCGCCATCCTGGCCGTGATCGTGGTGTTCCTGTTTTTGCGCGATTGGCGTGCCACCTTGGTGGCCGCCACCGCCTTGCCTCTGTCGGTGATCCCGGCCTTCGGCGTGATGAACTTGCTGGGCTTCAGCGTCAACACCGTGTCGCTGCTGTCGCTGTCGCTGGTGGTGGGCATCCTGGTGGACGACGCCATCGTCGAGATCGAGAACATCATGCGCCACCTGCGCATGGGCAAGACGCCTTTGCAGGCGGCCACCGAAGCCGCCGATGAGATCGGCATGGCCGTGATCGCCACCACCTTCACGCTGATCGCGGTGTTCCTGCCCACGGCCTTCATGGGCGGCGTGCCCGGCAAGTTCTTCGTGCAGTTTGGCTGGACGGCGGCGATTGCCGTGTTCTTCTCATTGGTGGTGGCGCGCATGCTGACCCCCATGATGGCCGCCTACTTTTTGAAGGCGCCCAAAGGCGATCACCACGAACCCAAGTGGATGACCATGTACCTGGGCTGGGCGCGCTGGTGCCTGAAGCACCGCGTCCTGACCTTGCTGGTGGTGGCCGTTTTCATGGTGGGATCGTTCATGCTGGCAGGGCGTTTGCCCACCGGCTTCATCCCGCCCGATGACCTGTCTCAAACGCAGGTGTCGCTGTCGTTGCCGCCGGGCAGCAACTTCGAGCAGACCTACAAGCTGGCCGAAGAGGCGCGCAAAATCGTGATCAAGAACGAGCACGTCAAGCTGGTCTACACGGCCATTGGTGGCGGCGCGTCGGGCAGTGATCCCTTCGCACCGCAAGGCGCGGCCGAGGTGCGCAAGGCCACGCTCACCATCAACATGACGCGCCGCCAGGATCGGCCCGGCATCAGCAAGCAGGACATCGAGCAGCAACTGCGCGCGTCTCTGGAAGCTTTGCCGGGCGCGCGTGTGAACGTGGGCTTTGGTGGTTCGGCCGAGAAGTACGTGCTGGTGCTGGCCGGTGAAGATGGCCGCGCCTTGTCCGAGCATGCGTCGCTGGTCGAGCGCCAGTTGCGCACCATCCCCGGCATCGGCAATGTCACATCCACTTCCAGCCTGGTGCGGCCTGAGTTGATCGTGCGGCCCGACGCCGCCAAGGCCGCCGACCTGGGCGTGAGCACCACCGCCATCGCCGACACCTTGCGCATTGCCACCCTGGGCGACTATGAGCAGGGCCTGCCCAAACTGAACCTGTCGCAACGGCAAGTGCCCGTGGTGGTGCGCCTGCCGGACGAGGCCAAGACCAACCTGGACCTGATCTCACGCTTGCCCGTGCCCGGTGCGCGTGGCCCCGTGCCCTTGGGCAATGTGGCCACGCTGACCATGGCCAGCGGCCCCGCCCAGATCGACCGCTACGACCGCCAGCGCAACATCAACTTCGAGATCGAGCTGAACCAGCAACCGCTGGGTGATGTCGAGAAGAAAGCGCTGGCCTTGCCCAGCCTGCAGAACCTGCCGCCCGGCATCACGCAGACCACGGTGGGCGATGCCGAAGCCATGGCCGAGTTGTTCGCCAGCTTTGGCCTGGCCATGCTCACGGGCGTGCTGTGCATCTACGTGGTGCTGGTGCTATTGTTCAAGGACTTTGTGCAGCCGGTCACCATCCTGATGGCGCTGGTGCTGTCCATCCCGGGTGCTTTTGTGGCCCTGTACATCACGCAGACGGCCTTGTCGATGCCCTCCATGATCGGCTTGATCATGCTGATGGGCATTGCCACCAAGAACTCGATCCTGCTGGTGGACTACGTGCTGATCGCGCGCAACGAGCATGGCTTGTCGCGCTGGGAGGCGGTGGTGGACGCGTGCCGCAAGCGGGCCCAGCCCATCATCATGACCACGATCGCGATGGGGGCGGGCATGTTGCCGATTGCCTTGGGCATTGGCGTGGACCCGAGCTTTCGGGCGCCGATGGCCATCGTGGTGATTGGTGGCTTGATCACATCCACCTTCTTGAGCCTGCTGGTGATCCCGGTGGTGTTCACGCTGGTGGATGGCTTGATCCGGCGCAGCAAGGAGTGGCTGCACCGGCGCAGGGGCGCTGCCAAGGCCACCAACCCGGCCGAGGCCGAAGCCTGATTGATTGATGTCGGTCATCGCTTGGGCTTGCCTGCTTGGTGAGTTCAAGCCATGCGCCACATTGGTGCGTTGCAGGTGAGCGCCCCCTGATCTGGTGCGCTTACCGCATCACCATGGACCGGTTAGGCCCGTTTTGACGGCTTTTGGGCCGGGCATGCATATTGCGTATCCATCGACGTGCCCGCAGGTATCGTCGCCTCAGCGCACATGCAAAGCTCTCCGCTAACGACGGCGGAAATCAGCTGCATGCCATCGCTTCCTGTTGGCATCGCACGCTGCTCATTCCCCATTGATTCTGGCAATCCGACCGGATTCGAGCGCCTTTGCTCGTCCGCTGCGGCTTGCCCATTCTGACCGTCGCAGGAGTACGCAAACATGAAGATCGTCGTCGTTGGCCATGGCATGGTGGGTCACAAATTTCTGGAAAGCCTGGCCGAAGCCGGCTTGCAGCAAGCCGAAGTGACCGTGCTGTGCGAGGAACCGCGCGCCGCCTATGACCGCGTGCACCTGTCCGAGTTCTTCGCCGGCAAGTCCGCCGATGAGCTCTCCGTGGTTGAGCCCGGCTTCTTCGAGCGCACGGGCTTCACTCTGCGCCTGGCTTCGCGTGCCAGGTCGATCGACCGCTCGGGCCACACCGTCACCACCACCAGTGGCGAGGTCATCCCCTACGACAAGCTGGTGCTGGCCACCGGCTCTTACCCCTTTGTGCCCCCAGTGCCCGGGCGCGACCGTCCCGACTGCTTTGTCTACCGGACCATTGAAGACCTGGAGGCGATGAAGGCCAGTGGTGCCCGCTCCAAGAGCGGCGTGGTGGTCGGCGGTGGCCTGCTGGGCCTGGAGTGTGGCAAGGCCCTGCTCGACATGGGCCTGCAGACTCACGTGGTGGAGTTCGCGCCTCGGTTGATGGCCGTCCAGGTGGACGAAGGCGGCGGCCGCGTGCTGCGTCACAAGATCGAGGCCTTGGGCGTGCAGGTGCACACTCAGCGCAACACTGTCGAGATCACCGATGGGGCTACCGGCCGCCACCGCATGGTGTTCACCGACGGCACCCACCTTGAAGCCGACATGATCGTGTTCTCGGCCGGCATCCGCCCCCGCGACGAGCTGGCCCGCAACCATGGCCTGGCCATCGGTTCGCGCGGTGGCATTGCCATCGACAGTTCATGCCGCACCAGTGATCACAACATTTATGCGATCGGTGAATGCGCCGCCTGGAACGACCAGACTTTTGGCCTGGTGGCCCCGGGCTACGACATGGCCCGTGTGGCCGCGCGCCACTTGAGCGGTGTTGATGACATGGCTTTCGTGGGCGCCGACATGAGCACCAAGCTCAAGCTGATGGGCGTGGACGTGGCCAGCATCGGCGATGCCCATGGCAACACGCCGGGCAGCTGCTCCTTCCAGTACACCGACGAGCTCAAACAGACCTACAAGAAGATCGTGGTCAGCGCAGACCGCAAGCGTTTGCTGGGCGCCGTGCTGGTGGGCAATGCCGATGAATACGGCACGCTGCTGCAGATGGCCCTCAATGGCATCGAGCTGCCCGAGTCGCCCGAGTTCCTGATCCTGCCCTCCAGCGATGGCCAGGCCAAGCCCGGCCTGGGCGTCGATGCCCTGCCTGACAGCGCCCAGATCTGCTCGTGCAATAGCGTTACCAAGGGGCAGATTTGCGCTGCCGTGTGCGATGGCGCCACCGACATCGGCAAGCTCAAGGCCTGCACCAAGGCCGGTGCCACCTGCGGCGGCTGCGTGCCCCTGGTCACACAGGTCATGAAGTTCGAGATGAAGAAGCAGGGCATGGAGGTCAACAACCACCTCTGCGAACACTTCGCCTACTCGCGCCAGGAGATGTACCACCTGATCCGCGTTGGCCAGATCAAGACTTTTGACGAACTGCTGGCCAAGCACGGCAAGGGCTTGGGCTGCGACATCTGCAAGCCCACCGCCGCGTCGATCCTCGCTTCGGTGTGGAACGACTTCGTCCTCAAGAAGGAGCTGGCCAGCCTGCAAGACAGCAATGACTACTACCTGGGCAACATCCAGAAAGACGGCAGCTACTCGGTCGTGCCCCGCATGCCCGGTGGCGAGGTCACGCCCGACGGCCTGATCGCCGTGGGCACCGTGGCCAAGAAGTATGGCCTGTACACCAAGGTGACGGGCGGCGCCCGGGTCGACATGTTCGGCGCGCGCGTTGAGCAGTTGCCCTTGATCTGGGAAGAGCTGATTGCCGCCGGCTTCGAGTCCGGCCACGCCTACGGCAAGTCGCTGCGCACCGTCAAGAGCTGCGTGGGCTCCACCTGGTGCCGCTACGGTGTGGACGACAGCGTCGGCCTGGCCGTTGAGCTGGAGAACCGCTACAAGGGCCTGCGCGCGCCGCACAAGATCAAGTTCGGTGTGTCGGGCTGCACGCGTGAATGCGCCGAGGCCCAAGGCAAGGACATCGGCATCATCGCCACCGAGAAGGGCTGGAACCTGTACGTGTGCGGCAACGGCGGCATGAAGCCCCGCCATGCCGAACTCTTCGCCTCTGATCTGAGCAAGGCAGAGTTGATCCGCCTGATCGACCGCGTGCTGATGTTCTACGTGCGCACGGCCGACCGCCTGCAACGCACCAGCACCTGGCGTGACAACATGGAAGGCGGGCTGGATTACCTGAAGAACGTGATTCTGAACGACAGCCTGGGCCTGAACGCCGAGCTGGAAGCCCAGATGCAGCATGTGGCCGACACCTACCAGTGCGAGTGGAAGACCGCCGTCACCACGCCTGAGGTGCGTCAGCGCTTCCGCTCTTTCGTCAACAGCGACAAGAAGGACGAGCACATCATCTTCGTAGAAGAGCGTGGCCAGATCCGCCCCGCCCGACCTGAAGAACGCGCCACCGCCTCGTCCGATTCCTTGGTCTGACCCTGCATCAGGAGTAATTCACCATGACCACCGATACCCTGAACTGGACCGCTGTGTGCGCGGCCGATGACATCCTGCCCAACACGGGCGTGTGCGCCCTCGTCGCGGGCCAGCACGTGGCCATCTTCCGCGTGGGGCAGGACCAGTTTTTTGCCATCGACAACGTTGATCCCAAGTCGAACGCCAGCGTGTTGTCGCGCGGACTGGTGGGCAACTTGGGCGAGCGCACCGTGGTGGCTTCACCGCTGTACAAAAATCATTTCGACCTGCGAAATGGCGAATGCATTGAATCCCCCGAGCTGTCGGTGCGTGCTCACGAGGTGCGCATCGACAGCGGGCGGGTTCTGGTGGCCGCGGCCTAGTCAGTCAGGGCAGCAAATGGCGGTGAGATCGCGGACAATCGAGGCCGTCGTTGCCCGTGAACCCTCCGCCATCCCATGCCACTGTCCGTCTCTCAGCTCGTCCTGCGTGCCAAGCAACTGGAGATCGACGCCGTGCGGCACCTTGCCGCCCGCGTCGAATTCGCGGACGTCATCGGCCAACTGATCCACGCCCTGCAGCGTGAGCGGGGCGCGACCAGCATTTACCTGGCCTCCAGCGGGCAGCGTTTTCTGGCCGAGCGCCAGTCCGCCCTGGAAGATGCCCGTCCCATCGAGGCGGCATTGCGCGCGCTTTTTGCCGTGCAGTTGGAGCCCGCACAAGGCGCCACGGCGCGCATGCTGTCGCTGATGGCGTGGGTGCTGCTCGACCTGGACACCCTGGCTGATTTTCGCGTGCAGATCGAGCAGCGCACCCCGACCGCGCATGATTCTGTGGCCGCATTCAGCCGCCTGATCGCCGGCCTGGTCGAGCTGATTTTCCATGTGGCCGATGCGGCCTTGCACCCGGGCATCTCGCGCCTGCTGGTGGCCCTGCTTCACCTGGTGCAGGGCAAGGAGGCGGCGGGCCAGGAGCGTGCGGTGGGTGCGCAGCTTTTTGCCTCTGGTGCCAGCGACGACGCGGAGCAGCAACGCATCATCCACCTCATCGATGCCCAGGAGCGCAGCCTGCGCGTGTTCGAAGAGTTTGCCGAGCCCGCTTTGCGCGCGCGCTGGCAGCAGCACCAGTTGACCCCCAATGTGGCCCTCCTGGAGCGCTTGCGCCGCACCTTGTGCACAGCCCGGCCCGGCGCGGCCCTGGACACGGGCCTGAGCGACCGCTGGTTCAATGTGTCCAGCGAGCGCATCACCGAGATGTGGCAAGTGCAGGTCGAGCTGGTGCAGTGCCTGCGCCAGGTCTGCGAGGCGCAGCGCCAGGCCATGCAGCAAGACCTGCAGGACTCGCAAGGCTTGCTCCAGCAATTGCGCGACAACCCGCCGCCGCACACCCACGCGGTGGGCCGCTTCTTCAACAACGCCGCCGAGCAGCCCGAGGCGGCCCCCATCCTGCCCGCGATGTCGGACGGCCCGAGCCACGGCGCCAAGTCGCCCGAGCTGGTCGAGCTGCTGAAGACCCAGTCCGCGCGCCTTGCGAGCATGGAAGTCGAGCTGGACACGGCGCGCCGGACCCTGCACGAGCGCAAGGTCATCGAGCGGGCCAAGGGCGCCTTGATGTCTCGCCTGGGGATCACCGAGGAGGCCGCTTTCCGCGCCTTGCAGAAGGCGTCCATGGACCACAACCGCAAGCTGCTGGATGTGGCCGAAGCCACGCTGACCTTGCCCGACCTGGCCTTTGCCGCCAAGCCCTGAAGGAAAAGCAGCCCAAATTTCGGACGTGAAAAATGCGGCCCGCTGATCTGCCGCCGTGGCCTGATGCCGTGCTGCGCCGTGCATTGCACCCTCAGGCTGGCAAACGCCAGGAGGCTCACTGGACATTGAGCACTGGCATGAAGGGCACAGCCTTCGGTCAGGTTCTGGCCGCTTTGATCAGGTCCGAGGCTTTCTCGGCAATCATGACGGTGGGCGCATTCGTGTTGCCGCCGACCAAGGAAGGCATGATGGACGCATCGACCACGCGCAGGCCCTGAACGCCACGCACCCGCAGCTGGTCGTCCACCACGGCCATCCGGTCTTTCGCGAAGCTGCCCATTTTGCAGGTGCCCACCGGGTGGTAGATGGTCTCGGCGTGCTGGCGGATGTAGTCGGCCAGTTGCTCATCGGTCGACACGGCCTGGCCAGGCGCCAGTTCATCGCCCCGGTCGTCGTTGAAGGCGGGGGCGGCAAAGATTCGGCGCACTTGCTTGATGCCCAGCACCATCTTGGCCAGATCATCAGGGTGCGACAGGTAGTTGGCCTGGATGATCGGGCGGCTGGCGGGGTTCTGGTCTGTCAGGGTGATTTGGCCCCGGCTCTTGGGGTGCAGGTCGCAGACGTGCATTGAGAAACCCTGGCCCATCAGGAAGCGCAGGTCGCGGCCGTGGTTGCGCATGCGCGCCGGCATGAAGTGCAGTTGCAGGTCGGGGATGGGCTCGGACGGGCTGCTCTTGATGAAGCCGCAGCCTTCGGCGCCATTGCTGGTGAACATGCCCTGCCCGTGAGCCATCAACTGGTAGAAGGCCCACGGGCCGCCCGCGATGTTGCGCGGTGTGAGGCCCCGCGACAGCGCGCGTTTGCCTTGGTGGATCACCATCACGTCCAGGTGGTCCTGCAGGTTTTGGCCTACGCCGGGCAGATCGACCTGCGTGGCGATGCCGCGCGATTGCAGGTGCTGGCCGGGGCCGATGCCCGACAGCATCAGCAACTGCGGGCTTTGCAGCGCCCCAGCCGACAGGATGACTTCGAGGCGTGCCTTGACCGTGTGCAGCTTGCCTTTGTGTTGGTATTCGATGCCGACGGCGCGGGGCCCATCACCATGGGGTTCGAGCAGAACGCGGTGCGCCATCGCGGCAGTGATGATGTGCAGGTTGGGGCGGTGGCGGACGGGATCGAGGTAGCCTTTGGCGGTGCTCCAGCGCAGACCATTCTTTTGCGTGACCTGGAAGTAGCCGACACCCTCCTGGTTCACGCCATCATTGAAGTCATCGTTCTGCGGAAAGCCGGCTTGCACGCCCGCTTCGACGTAGGTGCGTGTCAGAGGCGAGGGTGCCCGGAAGTCCGACACGTGCAGCGGGCCGCCTGCACCGTGGTAGGTCGAGGCGCCGCGGGCTTGGTCTTCGGACCGCTTGAAATAAGGCAGCACGTCGTCAAAGCCCCAGCCATCATTGCCTTGGGCAGCCCAGCCGTCATAGTCGTTCGGGTGGCCGCGGGTGTAACACATGGCGTTCATCGAACTGCTGCCGCCCAGCATGCGGCCGCGCGGCCAGAACAGCTGCCGCCCGGCCAATTGCGGTTCGGCTTCGGTGTTGAACTGCCAGTTCAGCACTTTGCTGTGCATCAGCCACAACATGCCCGCGGGCACGTGGATGGTGGGGTTGGTGTCGGGTGGCCCCGCTTCTAGCAGGCAAACTGTCACCCTGGCGTCTTCGCTGAGGCGGTTGGCCAGCACGCAGCCGGCGGATCCCCCGCCCACCACGATGTAGTCAACCCACTTTGTCTCGGGCTGTCGCGCCATTTTACATACCAATGAAATTTAATACACTGTGAGTATGTCAATTCCAAAGAATGCTGTCAAACGGCTGCGGGATGTCCATGCCGAGGCCACACGCGCCGCGCTGTTGGCCGCGGCGCGTCAGCGCTTTTCGCAGATGGGTTTCGCGGGCACCAGCCTGGACGACGTGGCGGGCGACGCAGGCACCACCAAGGGCGCCGTCTACCACCACTTCAAGGACAAGAAGGCCCTGTTCCGCGCGGTCTACGAAGAGGTCTCGCAGGAGTTAATCGCAGCCATCGCGGCCTCTCCGGGCTTGGCGGGATCACCTGGCGAGGTGGCTTTGCATGCTTTCCTGGTTCACGCGGGCCAACCAGCTTGCCTGCGGGTCTTGTTCACCGATGGGCCGATGGTGTTGGGCGCGGCCGAATGCCGCGCCATCGACACGCGCTATTCGCTGGGTTTGCTGAACCGCCTGATCGAGAGCCAGGTGGCGCCTGATTTGCTGGCCAGCACGGGCATTGATGCCTTGTCCAAGATGCTGCTGGCCGTGTTCGTGGAGTCGGCGCAAATCATCGCGTCCTCGCCCGAGCCTGAGGCGACGATGGTTGGAATCAAGCAGGTGCTGAACCGCATGATCGTGGCGCTGTCGGTGCCGCAGGAATCGCGCGGCTCCTGAGCGGGCGTGTGCTGTCCTTGGCGGGTGGCTATGGGCTTTGAAGTACCGCGGCCCCGGCGATGAGTGTTTTGAGCAACTCGTCCCCGGCATCAAGTAAGCGCGCGCGCGACCGTGGCGATTCCAGGAAGGCGATGCACAGCCTGAAGACCTGCTGGATGTCGATGGCCAGCAGCCGCCGCAGCCGGGCTTCATCCAGCTTGGGAAGGATGCCCAGCGCTTGCAGGTCTCGGAACATGTCGTCGCACAACTGGTCCATCGCCTTCTGGACGAGATCGCGGCTTTCAGAAGGCGGGCCGTGCCAGACGCGGTAAGCCAGGATGAAGGGATCGCTGTTCTGCCGGGCGAAGTCAAAGACCGAGCCAATCACCATGTGCGAAACCGACTGCCCGGGTGGAATTTGCTGGCGGGCCTCGGTCAGGCCGGAGCGCAGGCTCGAAACGAACTCTTCAATGATGGCTGCCTGCATCTCTTCCAGGCTGCTGAAGTGCCGGTAGAAGGTGTTGTGGTTGAGGCCGGCTTCTCTTGCCAGTTCACGCAAGGCCAGTGTGCTCTGCAAGGATTGCCGCGCAAGCAACCTGGTGGCGGTGTCCATCAGCAGGCGTTTGCCCTGCGCCATGCGCGGTTGAGATGGGGCGGAGGGGGCGGTCTTGCTCATGGCCTCGATCATGGCCCAGATTTTTGACCGTGTGGTGTTGACACAAAGTATCCATATGGATACATTGCAGCCGGTTGGATACTTTTATTTGGAAGGGCTGGCATGAAAGTACGTCGTTGCGCGGCTGGGCTGGAGGTGGAGCAGGGCGGCCAATGGCGGGCACTGAGCGAGATGCCCGACCCGGGGCGGGCTTCCCTGGCCTGGCTGTTGCCGCTGGGGCCCGATGCAGGTGCTGAGCCTTTGCCAGTGAGCCCCCGCTCTTTCAGGGATTGCATGCTGTTCGAGCGGCACTGGATCCAATCGTCGCGGGGCTATGCCCGCCGCTTCATGCCCATGGCTTACCGCCTGGCACGTGGGTGCGAGGTGTTGACGGGCCGCCCGTTTCCGGCATTTCGGCCGCATGCCTTGGCACGCCGCCAGCCCATCTACTACTTTGGCAACCATTTGACCTTTGTGCCCAGCGGCACACCGGTGAGTGCGCCGTCCTACTCCAAGGCGCTGGACTATGAGCTGGAGTTGGGCCTGGTGTTGTCAAAGCCCCTGTTCAACGCCACACCCGGCGAGGCCTTGGGTGCCATTGGCGGTTTCGTCGTGGTCAACGATTGGACGGCCAGGGATGTGCAGCGGCCCGAGATGCAAAGCGGCATGGGGCCGCAGAAATCCAAACACTTCCTCAGCTCGATGTCTCAGACCTTGGTCACCGCCGACGAGGTCTTGCCGCACATTGATGCCCTGTCGGCATTCGTTGAAATCAATGGCCAGGTGGTGTCGCGCACGTCCACGCAAGACATGCTGTTCAGCCTGGGCGATTTGCTCGCGCACTTGTCGAAAGACGAACACCTTCACCCCGGCGAGTTGATCGCCACCGGCACCCTGCCCAGTGGCTGCGGCATGGAAAACGGCCATTGGGTCAAGCCTGGCGATGTGCTGCGTGTGGGCATTGATCTCGTGGGCGACATCGTCCACCCGATCCGCTGACTCGAAAGCCATTGATCACCATGATGAACGCGACCTGGCTGGGTGGGCCTCAGCGCACCTTCACGCGCTTTGGCGAGCCCGCTCGCTTCAAGGAGGGGCTGTACCGCTTGGGCACGCGCACCCATGCCTGGATGGTGCCCAATGGCTCGTGGGGCGAGACCAACCTTGGCCTGATCGACTGTGGCGGCCAAAGCGTGCTGGTGGACACCTGCTGGGATGTACGCTTCACGCAAGAGGCCTTGGATTTTGCCGCCGACATCTTGAAGCGGTCGCCCATCGAGCACGTCATCAACACGCATGCCGATGGTGATCATTGCTGGGGCAATCAGCTGTTCCGAGACAAACCCATCATCGCCACGCACGCCTGCATGCACCAGATGCACCACCAGCATCCTCGGCAGTTGCAGGCTTTGAAGGTGGGTGGGCAGTGGCTGCGCCACGTGCCTTGGGCGGGCATCGACCAGTTCGGGCACTACATGCACCACATGTTCAAGCCTTATGGCTTTGACCAAGTGGTGATCACCGATCCCACCGAAGGCTTCTCGGTGCAGCGCACGCTGACGGTCAATGGCCTGGACATCGTGATCACCGAGGTGGGCCCTGGACACACCGATGGCGATTGCATCGTGCACGTGCCCGACCAGCGGGTGGCCTATGCCGGCGACATCGTGTTCGTGGGCGTGACGCCGGTGGCCTGGTCGGGGCCGGTGGACAACATCGTGGCGGCGCTCAGGCGTTTGCTGGCGTTGAAGGCAGACGTGATCGTGCCGGGCCATGGGCCGCTGGCTTCGCCGCACGATGTGCAGCGGCTGATCGACTATTGGGAGCAGGTGCAGGAAGGCGTGCACCTGCGTTTTCGCCAAGGCATGTCGGCTTTCCAGGCGGCCAGGGACCTGATGTTCAGCCCGGCCTTCGCGGCGCAGGGCTTTTTGCAGTGGGACTCGCCCGAGCGATTGCTGACCAGCGCTTGCACCCTGTACCGCGGTTGGGGCGCCCGGCCTGGACGACTGCCAGGCAAACTGGGCGTGATGGATCAGTTGCGCCAGCAAGCCATGCTGGCATTCGAATTACCGCAGGCCACACCCCAGGTCATGCACCGATTCCGGATCACCCCAACAGCTTCTTGAACGCCGCCTTTTGCTGCGCCACCGTGGTCACCGGCCCATTGGCGCGCACCTGGTCCAGCAGCATGCCATCCACCAGCACCACCAGCACAGGGGCCAGCATGCGGGGCTTAGACACCCCGGCGTGCGCCAAGGCGGCTTCGGTGGCTTCCAGAAAATACTCGCGTTGCTGCGTGATGATCTCGGCCAGGTCAGGCTCTCGGGAGGCCATCAGGAACAGCTCGAAGCGGGCCACCAGGCGAGCGCGCTTGGGCGCCGACAGCCAATCCGCCACCCGCGCGACCAGCAGGTCGACCAGGCCATCCACCGACAGCGAGGTTTTGGCGCCCATGCGCTGCGCATCGACCTCCAGGTCGGCCAGGTCCAGCGCGGCATGCCGCCGCAAGGTCAGGGTCAGCAGATCAAGCCGGGTGCGGCAGTAAAACGAGGTGGACCCGGCGGGCATCTCGGCCTGCGTGTCCACCGCGCGGTGGGTCAAGCCACGCGCGCCCACCGTGCCCAGCAGTTCAATGGCGGCATCGGCGATCAAGGTTTTGCGGTCTTCTTTTTCCATCGGGGCAATGACAAACAGGCTGAGGGATGACGGCAGGTCGGTATCAACTCTACATCAGTAGAGTTTGAGGTATTCTTTACATCTGTAGATAATCCATTGGAGGTCGATCGTGTCACAACCCCTGCGTTCATTCATCTTAGCGTGCGCCATCAGCCTGATTCAACCGGCCTACTTCGGGCAGGGCTTGCCCGGTGCCGCCCAGGCCCAGGTGGTCAGCGCCTCGGCGCAGTTCGTGGTGGCAGATACGCGCCCCGAAGCCTTCAGCTGGTATTGGGACAACGTGGACCAAGGCCTGTTCACCGGGGCCAACCGAGACAACACCGCCTTCCGCTGGACGCAGGCGCCGACCAGCCCGCAGCACCTGGGCTACTCGGCCGGGGCCCGCTACCAGGCCACCAGCACCTTTGGCGGCGCCAGGCACACCGTGGACGTCAGCTACCTGGACCCGGCCACCATGCATGGCCTCGTGGCCTCCGACAATTTCCTGGGCAGCAAGCCCTACAGCTTCGTGGCGCAGAGCGTGTCGGTGGATGGCAAGCCGCCTTTCACGGTGCTGATCCAATACACGCCCACGGGCAGCACTTTCAGCGACAGCCAGTTCCGCATCCAGGCCACGCTGGCCGCCGATCCACGCCTGGCCCAGGCTTATGTGGACCACCTGCGCAAAACCTTGTGCGGGCTCAAGCCCGCCCTGACGGACGCGCTCAATGAGCGCTACTTCAACGCCGTGCTCAAGACGCGTGGTCACTACGCTTTTGGCCCGGTGGACAAGAACTGGAACGTGACGCTGACCATCGTGCAGGAGATCAAAGGCATCACGCCCGAGATGCTGGCCTGGTGGTGGGACCACATTGGTTCGACCGAGCGCTACCGCCTGTGGCAGCCGATCGATCACGTGTCCTTCGAGTGGACGGTGCCGCCCAACAGCCCGGATCTGCAGTACGACGTGGGCGCGGTGCAAAAGGCCAAGGAGTACATCGGCAAGACGGCCTTGACGCTCAACATCACCGGTGCCGACCCCCATGTGCTGCCGCCACCCGTGCCTTTGACCGATCCCGGCTTCTTCTACGCCAAGACCGACCTGACCTTGTTGGCGGGCATCTTGCCCAGCAATTCGCTGACGCACCAGTGGCGCCCCAATGCCAGCGGCGATGGCGTGATCCTGACCAGCACCTTTGTGAACACCGTGCTGGCCCGCGTGCTCAATGCGACCTTCTTTGACGACCTGGGCTCGCACGCACTGCGCGAGTTCCAGATGCTGCCGTACTTCTTGCCGCGCCTTTACAAGCGCGAGTACCTGAATCAGTGACGGCGCTGGTAGGTGACGTAGGCAAACGCCAGGGGCTGGGGCTCGCTCACCTGGCGAGCCTCGCGCGCGGTCTCTTCAAAGTCCGCGCGGGGCCAGTCGGGGAAGAAGGTGTCGGCGTCCGGCACGTCCTGGTCCACTTCGGTCAGCACCAGTTCATGGGCGTGTGGCAGGGCTTGCGCGTAGATCTGGCCACCGCCCATCACGAAGGCCTGGGGTGCTTCGGCCACCAGGGCCAGGGCCTCGTCCAGTGAACGCGCCACCTCCACGCCGGGCACCGACCAATCCGCGTTGCGGGTGATGACGATGTTGCGCCGACCCGGCAAGGGCCGTCCGATCGAGTCGTAGGTCTTGCGGCCCATGATGAGCGGCGAGCCCATGGTGAGCTGCTTGAAGCGGGGCAGGTCGCCGGGCAGGTGCCACAGCAGGGCGTTGTCCCGGCCGATGGCGCCATTGCGGGCCACGGCAGCGATCAATGAGAGCTTCATACAGCCACGGCGCCTTTGATGGCCGGGTGATGCTGGTACTCCAGCACTTCAAAATCCTCGTACTCGTAGTCGAAAATCGACGCCGGCTTGCGCTTGATGTTGAGCAGCGGATAGGGATGCGGCAGGCGGCTCAGTTGCAGCTCGACCTGTTCGGTGTGGTTGCTGTAGATGTGGCAATCGCCGCCGGTCCACACAAAATCACCCACGTCCAGGTCGCATTGCTGGGCCAGCATGTGGGTCAGCAGCGCGTAGCTGGCGATGTTGAAGGGCACGCCCAAAAAGATGTCGGCACTGCGCTGGTACAGCTGGCAGCTGAGTTTGCCCTTGGCGCCGGCCACCGTGGGCGGCGCCACGTAGAACTGGAAGAAGGCATGGCAAGGTGGCAAGGCCATCTGCTCGATCAGGCCCACGTTCCAGGCGCTGACGATGATGCGGCGCGAATCGGGGCTGGTCTTGAGCTGCTTGACCACTTCACTGATCTGGTCAACATGGCCGCCATCGGGCTTGGGCCAGTTGCGCCATTGCACGCCATAGACCGGGCCCAGCGAGCCGTCTTCGCGCGCCCACTCGTCCCAGATGGTGACGCCGTGGTCCTTGAGGTACTTGACGTTGTCGTCGCCCCGCAGAAACCACAGCAGCTCAACGATGATGGATTTGAGGTGCACCTTCTTGGTGGTGACCAGCGGGAAGCCTTCGCTCAAATCAAAGCGCATTTGGTGGCCAAACACGCTGCGCGTGCCGGTGCCGGTGCGGTCGGTCTTGCTCACGCCTTGTGTAAAGACGTGGCGCATGAAGTCTTCGTACTGACTGCGTATGGGGCGGCTGTGGGGCGTGTGCGTCGTGCTCATGGCAGAGATTTTATTTCAGGCGGCCTGGTCGTCGAACTGGGCCGAAGCAAGTCGAGCATAAAGAGCACAGCGTGCCATCAACTGAGCGTGCGTGCCCACGTCGATCAAATGGCCCTTGTCCATGACGGCGATGCGGTCGGCGTTGATGACCGTGCTCAGCCTGTGGGCGATGACCAGGGTGGTGCGGTGCTGCATGGCGGCTTGCAGGGCGGCCTGCACGGCGCGTTCGCTCTCGGTGTCCAGGGCGCTGGTGGCCTCGTCCAGCAGCAGCAAAGGCGCATCTTTCAGGATGGCACGGGCAATGCTGATGCGCTGGCGTTGGCCGCCAGACAGGCGCACGCCGCGTTCGCCCAAGAAGGTCTGGTAGCCCTCGGGCAATTGGCTGATGAAGTCGTGGGCGTGGGCGGCCTTGGCGGCGGCCATCACCTCGTCGTCGGTGGCCTCGGGGCGGCCGTAGCGGATGTTGTCCATGGCGCTGGACGAGAACACCGTGCTGTCCTGCGGGACGATGCCGATGCGGTCGCGCAAGCTGTCCAGGCTCAGGTCCTGGATGGAGACGCCATCCAGCTCGATGCGGCCTGATTGCACGTCGTAAAAGCGCAGCAGCAATTGGAAGACGGTGGTTTTGCCAGCGCCGCTGGGGCCGACCAGGGCCACGGTCTCGCCGGGGTTGACGGTGAGGCTCACATCTCGCAGCGCGGCCTGGTTGGGGCGCGATGGGTAGTTGAAGCCAATGTGGTCCAGCTTGACGCTGGCGCCGCCTTGGCGGGCGGGCAGGGTGCGGGCAATGGCTGGGGCCTGGATGACAGATTTGGTGGACAGCAGCTCCATCAGGCGTTCGGTGGCCCCGGCGGCGCGCAGCACCTCGCCATAGACCTCGGACAAGGCTGCGACCGAGGTGATCAGCAGGATCACGTAGACGACGGTCTGGCTCATGTGACCGGCGGTGATGCGGCCTTCAATGACCGATTGGGTGCCTTGGTACAGGCCAAACAGCAGGGCGCCCGCCGTGGCGCTGATGATGAAGGCGACCAGCACGGCGCGGGCGCGGATGCGGCGCACGCCGGTGCTGAACGCGTCTTCGGCCGAGTTGCCAAAACGCGTGGCTTCGCGGCCTTCGGCGGTGTGGCTTTGCACCACGGGGATGGCATTGAGCACTTCAGCGGCGATGGCGCTGGCGTCGGCCAGGCGGTCCTGGCTGTTGCGCGACAGCTTGCGCACCCGGCGCCCGTAGACGGTGGCCGGCAGCACCACCAGCACCAGGATGCCCAGCACCTGCGCCATCACATAAGGATTGGTGATGACCAGCATCACCAGGGCGCCCAGGCCCATGATCACGTTGCGCAGGCCCATCGACAGGCTGGAGCCCACCACGGTCTGGATCAGGGTGGTGTCGCCGGTCAGGCGGGACAGCACCTCGCCCGTTTGCGTGCGTTCAAAGAATTCAGGGCTTTGGCGCAGCACGTGGCTGTAGACCGCGCGTTTGAGGTCGGTGGTGATGCGCTCGCCCAGCCAGGTCACCGAGTAATAGCGCAAGGCCGAAAACACCCCCAGCGCCAGGCCCACGCCAAACAAGGCCAGGAAATGGCCACGCAGCGCCATCACGCGCTGATCCGGGTCGCCGGGCATGAAGCCGTTGTCGATCAGCGCGCGCAAAGCGAGGGGCAGCACCAGCGTGGTGACCGCGGCCAGCGTCAGGAACAGCATCGCCAGGAAGATGCGGCCTCGGTGCGGACGCAGGAACGGCGCCAGCCCTTTCAAGGACTGGGGCGATGCGCTGGGTGCGGCCAGAGGTGATGCTGAATCGGGCATGGAGTGCGAAGCATGGACAGGGAGGGTGTGATTATGGTGCCTTGACAATATTTGCTCAGGCAACTAAATTCTTCCCATGACGAATAAGAAACCCGAGCCGGTGTCTGCCATCCAGGGCCCGGATTTTTACAAGCCGGAGCAATTTCCCAGCAACGACAGCGTGGGTTTCCTGATGAAGCGCGTCATGCTGGCCTTGGTGACCGATGTCGATCGCCAGTTGGAGGCCCCTGGCCTGACGCACGCACAGTGGGCGCCTTTGTTCCTGCTGCGGCAAGGGCGCGTCAACACCCTGGCAGAACTGTCCCGCGAGCTGCAGCTTGACGCGGGCGCCCTGACGCGCACGCTGGACCGCCTGGAGGCCAAAGGCCTGTGCACGCGCGAACGCTCAACGCAAGACCGGCGAGTGGTGCACCTGGCGCTGACTGACGAAGGCCTGGCCGCCTCGGCCCACGTGCCCAAGGTGCTGTGCGAAACGCTCAACGCCTTCCTGGGCGGCTTCAGCCACGACGAGTGGCAGACCTTGCTCGATTTTTTGCGCCGCATGGCCCACAACGCCGAACTGGTCCGCGAGGCCAGTGGCGGCGTCAACGACATCCACCATCCTCAAAATTGAGCCGTCAGCAGTGCGGCTTCAGCAAAGCCTGTGCTTGTTCGATGGCATCCGGCGCATCGGCCGCGACCACTTGTCGCCAAGGCATGCCGCGCAACCAGGTCAACTGGCGCTTGGCCAATTGCCGGGTGGCGGCGGTGCCACGTTCGGTCACGGCGGCCAAGTGTTTGGCATCGCCCAGGTCCAGGCCTTCGTCCAGCGCTTCCCACACCTGTCGGTAGCCCACACAGCGCATGGAGGACAGGTCCAGGTGCAGGTCGCCGCGCTGGCGCAGGGCCTGCACCTCGTCGACGAAGCCCGCTTGCATCATCTGTTCAAAACGCAGGGCGATGCGTTGGTGCAGCCAGGGGCGCTCAGTAGGTTCCAATGAGACCAGCACCGTGTTGGCCGGGCCTTGCGCTCCATGCGATGGCGCGCGCAGGTGGAAGCTGGACAGCGGCTTGCCCGTGCTGTGCCAGACCTCGAGCGCGCGCTGGATGCGTTGGGTGTCGCCAGGCGGTAAGCGCGCGGCGGTCACTGGATCGACCTGGGCCAGCTCAGCATGCAGCGCGGGCCAGCCCTCGGCTTGAGCGCGGGCATCCAGCATGGTGCGCACGTCTGGGTCGGCCGGTGGCATGTCGTCCAGCCCATCCAGCAGGGACTTGATGTAAAGCATGGTCCCGCCCACCAGCACAGGGTGGTGGCCCCGCGCGCGGATCTCAGCCATCAGGCACTGCGTGTCGCGCACGAAGCGCGCGGCGTTGTAGCTTTCCAGCGGATCAATGATGTCGATCAGGTGGTGCGGCACGGCGGCCAGCTCATCCGGCGTGGGCTTGGCGGTGCCGATGTCCATGCCCCGGTAGACCAGGGCCGAGTCCACGCTGATGATCTCGATGGGGGCGTGCGCGGCCAGGCCCAGAGCGATGGCCGTCTTGCCGCTGGCGGTGGGGCCGGCCAGGATCAGGGTGGTGGGCGTGTCGGTGCTCATGCATGGGCAGGCACGTGGGCCATCGACTCAGAATCGCTCATCAGGCTGCAGGAAGCGCCATTGGCCCAGCGGCAGGTTGCCCAGCACGACGCTGCCGATGCGCACGCGCTTGAGGCCCACCACCTTCAGCCCGACCTGTTCGCACATGCGGCGGACCTGTCGCTTGCTGCACTCACCCAACACGAAGCGCAGTTGCTGCTCGTTCTGCCACGACACCTTGGCGGGCTTGAGCTCGCGCCCGTCCAGCATCAGGCCGTGGCGCAG
>NZ_JACMNS010000026.1 GCF_014378415.1 Aquabacterium sp. | reverse complement strand
GCGTTGTACGAGTCGCTGATGCTGGCGTCCAGGCTGGTCAGGTCGGACAGGCGTTGCGCGCCGCTGTTCTTGAGCGCCGTGCTGGAAAAGGTTTGCGCCTGCATGGGCAATTGCCAGTCGGGTGTGTCACCAAAGCCGGTGATGCTGGCCTGGTTGACACGCGGGCTGGTGGCGTTGACGGTGACCGTGGGCAAGGCCTCGGATGGCTTGTCGGTTTGGGCGTTGGCAGCTGTGCCAATCGCGCAGACCAGTGAAGCGAACAGGGTGATTACCGTGCCACTGGGGCGGCACGCTTGATTTGTTTTTTGCAGCATGGGAGAACAGGAAGGGGGAAACTAGGCCAGGCCCAACCGCTGGTGCAGCAGGGTGCTGGTGGTGGTGTATTGAAGGTGTTGGGGCTGGTCGGGCCTGAGTTGCGCCACCGCGTGGTGTGCCGCCAGCGTGGCTTCGTGAAAGCCGCACAACAGCAGGCGTTTCTTGCCGGGGTAGGTGTTGATGTCGCCCACGGCGTAGATGCCGCTGACCGAGCTTTGAAAACTGTCGGGCGACACGCTGACCTGCTTGCGGTCAAGCTGTAAGCCCCAATCGACCAGCGGGCCGAGCTTGGGGCTCAGGCCCAGCCTGATCAGAAGGTGATCCAGGGGCAGGGCGTGGGTGGCGCCATCAGCGCCCAGCACTTGCAGTGCAGTCACTCGGCCGTCTTGCAGGTCGGCGCCCGAGGGCAGGCCCAGGGCCAGCTTGACCCGGCCTTGTGCGATCCAGGCGCGAACGCTGGCCTCCAGCGCGGGATCGGCCTGGAACTGGTCGCGGCGGTGCAGCAAAGTCAGGCTGGCGGGGCGGACTTCAAGGGGTGAGTCAATCAGGGCCGCCACGGTGGACAGGGCCTCTTCGCCACCACCAGCGATGACCAGGTGTTGAGCCGCCCAAGGTGCAGGAGCGGGCGCTTCAGGCAGGTAGAAATGCACATTGGCCGCGCCCTCCAGCGTTGCCACGTTCAAGCTGCGTGGCACGAAGGCGCCAGCACCTGCGGCCACGAACACGGCGCGGCAACGAAATTGCAAACCTTGCCTGGTGGCGATCTCGAAACCGCCGTCGGCCAATGGCTGGACGCTGGCGACCTGGTCGTTCAAATGCAGGTTGGCGATGTGACCGGATGCCAGGTTGCGCGTCAGAAATGGCTTGGCCTGGACCAGCAGCAGTTGCGCCAGTTCACGGCCAGTGCACACGGGCACGCCGGGCACGTCATAGATGGGCTTGTCGGGGTACAGCGCCACGCATTGGCCACCCGCTTCAGGCAGCGCGTCGATCACGTGGGTGTTCAGGCCCAGCAGGCCCAGCTGGAACACCTGGAACAGGCCCACCGGGCCTGCGCCAATGACGATGGTGTCGGTGTCGATCACCGCCACGATCAGCGGATCAGTTGATCCAGCTTGTCGGCCTTGTCTTTCCAGTCATCGGCGTCGGGCAAGGGTTGCTTGCGCTTGGTGATGCTGGGCCAGCCTTTGGCCAGGTCCGCGTTGATCTTGATGAACTGCTGCTGGTTGCCGGGCACGTCTTCTTCGGGAACGATGGCGTTGACCGGGCATTCGGGGATGCAGACGGCGCAATCGATGCATTCATCGGGATCGATGACGAGGAAGTTGGGACCTTCGCGGAAGCAGTCCACCGGGCACACGTCCACGCAGTCGGTGTATTTGCACTTGATGCAGGCTTCGGTGACGACGTGAGTCATGACGATCTCTTGTAAGTTGAATTTCGGAAATGAAGGTCGGATTTTACGGGTGCGCGCCAGCGTCCCCGCAAATCGGCAGATGGGTCAGGGGTTCGTCGGGCAGGGCAGTGGCCCCGGCGCCCACGATCACCAGGGTCGGGCGGCCTGCGTGCGTGCCGTTGGCTTGGTCCAGCGAGCCCACAGTGTGAACGGTGTGCCGCATGTCGGGCCAGCCAGCGCGAGAGACCACGCTGACGGCAGTATCCGCAGGCCAGCCGGCCTCCAGCAGGCCCTTTTGCAGCGGGTCGAGCTGGCGGCCAGCCATGTAGAAAACTTCGGTGTCGGCGCGCTGGCCGGGGCCCATGCCGCATTGCAGCTCGCCAGTGCGCGTCATGGCCGTGGTGAAGCTGACGCTGCGGCCAGTGCCACGCCGGGTCAGAGGGCGCTGGGTGGCGGCTGCGGCGGCCAGGGCTGAGGTCACGCCAGGCACCACCTCGCTGGCGATGCCAACGGCGCGCAGGGCATGGAGCTCTTCTTCCAGGCGGCCGAACAGGCTGGGGTCACCGCCTTTTAGCCGCACCACCAGGCCTTGATCACCATGGGCCGCACCCACGGCCAGGGAATGATCAACCAGCAACTGGTTGATGCGCGTCTGGCCATTGAAATCGCTGCCCGGCTTGCCGGAGAAGCCGCGCTTGCCCACGTCCACCCACATCGCCTGGGGGGCCAGGTCTTGCAGGGCCGCATCGGCCAGCGCATCGAACAGCACCACCTGGGCCTGGGCCAGCAAACGCGAGCCCTTCACCGTGATCAGGTCGGCCTCACCCGGCCCCGCGCCAATGAAGACGACGCGGGCGGCGATGGGCTTGGGGGCCTGTTGCAGCATGAGGCGGTCAGGCCGCCTTGACCAGCAGCGCGCCGCTGGTGCGGTTGGTGGTGGGATCGACCACGATCAGGGCGCCGCCAATGCGGTTGTCCAGGTAGGGCTCAACCGGCAGGGGCTGCTGCGTGTGGATCTGCACGCGGCCGATCTCGTTCACGGCCAGTTGATCCGCGTCGTGGTCTTCCAGGGTGTGGATGTCCATGCGGCTGTCGATGGCGGTGATGCGCGCCTGCACCCAGCGGTTGCCGTGGCGCACCCAGTACTTGCGGCCGACCACAGCGGGCTCGGTGTCCAGCCAGGCCAGCGTGGCGGTGAACTGGTCGGCGGGCTTGATGGCGCCGGGGGTGGCGAGCCAGTCACCGCGCGAAATATCGACTTGGCGGTCGAGCACAATGCCGGCCGATTGGCCCGCTTCGCCACGGGCGACCACTTCCGCGTTGTAGCGCACCTCGGCCACCACGGCAGTTTCACCGCTGGGGAAGGCTTGAACGGCGTCGCCTGCCTTGACCGAGCCGTGGGCGATGCGGCCCCAGAAGGTGCGCGGCTGGTGGCCGGTGCCTTCGCCCTCATTGCCACTGTCACGGGTCACGTACTGCACGGGTTGCAGCATGGCGCCATCGTGGCGTTCGTCGGTGGCGGGCAGGCATTCCAGCAGCTGCAGCAACGTTTGGCCGCTGTACCAGGGCCAGTTGGCGCTGGGGGTGGTCACGTTGTCGCCGCGCAGGGCCGACACGGGGATCACGCCCTTGACCTGGATGCCAGCTTGCTCAGCAAAAGCGCGCAGCGAGGCTGCAACGTTTTCGAAAGCCGTTTGCGTGTCTTGCTCGATGGCGTCCAGCTTGTTGATGGCGAACACGATGTTCGGCACGCGCAGCAGGTGGGCCAGCAGGCTGTGGCGGCGCGTTTGTGCCAGCAGGGGCACGGGCGAGGCCTTCCAGTCGATCTTGGTGATGTCCACCAACACCACGGCGGCATCACTGCCTGCGGCGGCCGTCACCATGTTGCGCGTGTACTGCTCATGGCCCGGGGCGTCGGCGATGATGAACTTGCGCGCTTTGGTGGCGAAGTAGCGGTAGGCCACGTCGATGGTGATGCCTTGCTCGCGCTCGGCTTCCAGGCCATCGGTCAGCAGCGACAGGTCGATGGGGGCACCAGCGGCGCGCTTTTCCAGCGCATCGAGCTGGTCGGCCAGGATGGCGCGGCTGTCGAACAGCAGGCGGCCGATCAGGGTGCTCTTGCCATCGTCCACGCTGCCTGCGGTCAGGAAGCGCAGGGCTTTGTGTTCAGGGGTACTCATCAGAAATAACCTTCTTTCTTGCGGCGTTCCATCGACGCTTCGGACGTGCGATCGTCCATGCGCGTGGCTCCGCGCTCGCTCACGGTCACGTGCAGGGTTTCGGCCACGATGTCGGCCGGGTTGGCAGCAATGCTTTCAACGGGGCAGGTGCAGGTCATGTCACCCACGGTGCGAAAGCGCACGTCCACCGTCTCAACGGTTTCGCCTTCCAACGGGGGCGTCACATCGGTCAGCGGCACCAGCAGGCCCTTGCGGCGCATCACCTGGCGGGCGTGCTTGAAGTAGATGTTGGGCAGTGGGATTTTTTCGCGCTCGATGTAGAGCCACACGTCCAGCTCGGTCCAGTTGCTGATCGGGAAGGCGCGGAAATGCTCGCCCGGTTTGATGCGGGTGTTGAACAGGTTCCACAGCTCAGGGCGCTGCTCTTTGGGCTGCCATTGGCCGAAGCTGTCGCGGTGGCTGAAGATGCGCTCTTTGGCACGGGCCTTTTCTTCGTCACGACGGGCCCCGCCCATCAGACAGTCAAAGCGGCCTTCTTCGATGGCCTCTAACAAGGTCACCGTTTGGTGGCCGTTGCGTGATTCCAGTGGGTAGGCCAGGCGCACGGTGCCCTTCTTGATGGACTCGTCCATGTGCGCCACGATCAGGCGCTCGCCCATCTCGGCAATGCGGCGGTCGCGGAACTCGATCACTTCGGGGAAGTTGTGGCCGGTGTCCACGTGCAGCAGTGGGAAGGGAAGCTTGCCTTCAAATTGGGAAGGAGAGCCGCCGCCTTCCTTCTTCATCTTGAAGGCTTTTTCAGCCAGGTGCAGCACCACGCACGAGTCCTTGCCGCTGGAGAACAGCAAAGCAGGGCGCTCAAACGCAGCGGCGACTTCGCGCAGGATGAAGATGGCTTCTTCTTCCAGCGCGTCCAGGTGGCGGTGGTCAACATCCGCCAGCAGTTGGTTCACATTCACGGGGGCATTCATATCGTGGTCTTGGGTTCTTTGGCAGGGGCTCAATTTGTCGGGCGGATGCTGGACACGAGCGGGGGCAGTTCTTCGGCCGCGCCTTCTTCGGCGTGGACGTGCAGGCCGCACTCCTTGGCTTTCTCGTCTTCCCACCACCAGCGGCCGGCGCGGAAGTCTTCGCCCACGGCGATGGCGCGCGTGCAGGGTGCGCAGCCGATGCTGGGCATGAACTCGTCGTGCAGTGGGTTGTAGGGAACCTTGTTAAGCGACACGTAGTGCCACACATCGCCCCAGGTCCACTCGGTCAGCGGGTTGAACTTGACACGGCCCTTGTCGTCCAGTTCGCGGATGGTGGCATCGGCACGATTGTTGGACTGTTCGCGGCGCAGGCCGGTGACCCAGGCAGTGCGGCTGGCCAGCATGCGGTTAAGGGGCTCCAGCTTGCGGATGCCACAGCAGCCTTTGCGCAGCTCGATGCTCTCGTACATGGCCTTCTCGCCGTTCTTTCGAACGAACTCGATGGCCACCTCAAGCACAGGCTGGTAGACCTCAACCTTCAAGTCGTAGGTCGACTCGATGGTGCCGATCATGGCCACGGTCTGTGGGTGCAGCATGCCGGTTTCAAGCGTGCCGATGGCGATGTCGATGTGGTGCCGGGCGATCAGGTCGGTGAGGATCATGTCCTCGACCCCCAGGCTGGTGGCCTGCACGACCTTGCCGGGGTGCTCGATCGCCGCTTCCTTGAGCAGCACCACCGTCGCGGCCAGCTTGGCTTCGAAGTCGGGGCTGGCCTTGGCATACAGGTCGATGGCGGTCATCTTGCGAACACCGGTTTGGTCTGTTGCACGTCGCCTTGGTAGTGGCCACGCGCGGCGAAGAAGCCGAGCGCACGCTCGGCGGCGGCACGTTCCTGGTCATGGCGCAACACCACGGCGTCCACGCCTGAGCGGGCCAGCAAGGGCATCATGTCGACCAGCACTTCGCCAGTCGCACGGATCTGGCCCGTGAATCGGTAGCGCGAGCGCAGGATGTGGGCTTGGCTGTAGGCGCGGCCGTCCACCCATTTTGGGAACTGCAGCACCACCAGCGACAGCTTGGTCACGTCGCACTCAAGCACTTCGATGTCGGCATCGTTGGGCAAGATCACGCCCACGGCCTTGTCGGCCGGCCATTGCTCGCGCACGGCGTGCCATTGGCCCAGCGTCAGCAGGCTGTGGTCTACCTTGGGTGGGTGAGAGATCGGGCCGTCTTCGCCGCCGGCCGTGCGCCACTGGTCGTGGTGGGTGTCAATGAATTTCATGGTCAGGCTGCTTTCTTCGCGGTCGAACGGCGCACGGCGTTGGCGGCATTTTTGAAGGGGTCCAGGCCCACGCGGGTGACCGTGTCGATGAACTTTTCGTTGGCCGCGCGCTGGCCTCGGTAAGTCTCGACCACGGCCTCGATCACGTCGGCCACTTCATCGGCGGCGAACGAGGGGCCGATGACCTTGCCGACGGTGCTCACGGGCGCGTGGCTGGAGCCATCCGAGCCGCCCAGGGTGATTTGGTACCACTCGCTGCCATCCTTGTCCACGCCCAGGATGCCGATGTGGCCGCTGTGGTGGTGGCCGCAGGAGTTGATGCAGCCGCTGATGTGCAGGTCGATCTCGCCGATGTCGTAGAGCTCGTCCAGGTCTTGGTAGCGTTCGATCAGTTCGTTGGCGATGGGGATGGAGCGCGCATTGGCCAGGGCGCAGAAGTCGCCGCCGGGGCAGGCGATCATGTCACTGAGCAGGCCGATGTTGGGTGCGGCAAAGCTGGCGTCGCGGGCGGCTTGCCACAGCGTGTAAAGGTCTTCTTCGCGCACCCAGGGCAGCACCAGGTTTTGGTCGTGCGTGACGCGCAACTCGCCTTGGCTGAATTGGTCGGCCAGGCCGGCGGCCTTGTCCATCTGGTCGTCGGTGGCGTCGCCTGGGGCCTGGCCCACGCGCTTGAGCGACAAGGTCACGGCCTTGTAGCCCTTGACCTTGTGGGCATGCGTGTTGCGCTCCAGCCATTTGGTGAAGGCCACGGGCGCATCGGCGGGGCCGCCATGGCCGGCGGCATCGTGCGCCACCACGCCTGCGGGCTGCACGAAGCTGGCCGACACGCGGTCCAGTTCAGCCTGGGGGATCAGGTGCGAGGCGCCATCGACGTCGCGCGTCAGGATCTGCTTGAACTCTTCTTCCACCTGGTCGAAGAACTTCTGGCCTTCGGCCTTGACCAGGATCTTGATGCGCGCCTTGTACATGTTGTCGCGGCGGCCATAGCGGTTGTAGACCCGCACGATGGCTTCGATGTAGATCAGGATCTGCTGCCAGGGGATGAATTCGCTGATGACGCTGGCGATGATGGGCGTGCGGCCCATGCCACCGCCGACCAGCACCTTGAAGCCGATTTCACCGGCGTCGTTGTGGCGCAGGTGCAGGCCGATGTCGTGCCAGTATGTGGCCGCGCGGTCTTCCTTGGCGCCATTGACGGCGATCTTGAACTTGCGCGGCAGGAAGGCGAATTCCGGGTGCAGGGTGGACCACTGGCGGATGACTTCGCAGTACGGGCGAGCATCGATGATTTCGTCAAAGGCCACACCCACGAAGGCGTCGCTGGTGATGTTGCGGATGCAGTTGCCCGACGTTTGGATGCCGTGCATGTTGACCTGGGCCAGCAGGTCCATCACGTCGGCGCTTTTGGTCAGCGGGATCCAGTTGTATTGCAGGTTCTGGCGCGTGGTGAAGTGCGCATAGCTGCGGTCGTATTCGCGCGAGATTTTGGCCAACTGGCGCAATTGCACGCTCGACACCTCGCCGTAAGGCACGGCCACGCGCAGCATGGGCGCATGGCGTTGCACGTACCAGCCGTTTTGCAGGCGCAGCGGACGGAACTCTTCGTCGCTGAGCTTGCCGGCCAGGTTGCGGTCCAGCTGGTCGCGGAACTGCGCCGCGCGTTGGCGGACAAATTGTTTGTCAAATTCGGTGTACTGATACATGGTTCATCGCCTGTGAGCAAAATGCTGACGCGGATTCAATTTGTCGATTTAATTGAATGCCTTGTATATATTATAAACGCTGATCACCGAGATCACCGTGCCCACCATCGCCAACAAAACACGGGCGTTCAAGCGCCTGGTCAGCAAGGCGGCAAAGGGTGCGGCAAACAGGCCACCTACTACCAGGCCTGCAACGATGGGCCAAGGGCCTTCTCCCACCAGGATGGCGAAAACTATCGCACTCACGAAGGTCAAAAAGAACTCCGCCAGGTTGACCGACCCAATGGTGGTGCGGGGATCTTGCCCGGTGCCCACGAGGGTGGTCGTCACGACGGGGCCCCAGCCGCCGCCGCCCACGGCATCCACAAACCCGCCAAACAAGCCCAACTTGGCCACGTGTTTGGGTGCTTTTTTGTTGGCCTTGATGGTTTTGAATACCTTGCTGATGATATACAGGCCCATGCAAAACAAATAAGCCGCGACATAAGGCTTTATAATGTTTCCGTCTATCGATGAAACCGTCCATGCGCCTAAAATGGCGCCAATCATGCCGGGAATCAGCAATCTAAGAAACAGATTCTTGTTGACGTTCCCCAATTTAACATGTGATATGCCCGAGATACCCGTGGTGAATACTTCGGCGATGTGCACGCTGGCACTGGCCACGGCGGGTGATGCGCCCGATGCCAGCAAGAACGAGGTTGACGTGATGCCGTAGGCCATGCCGAGCGCGCCATCCACAGTTTGGGCCAGCAGGCCAACCGCCGCAGCCTTCCAGAAAGTGTCGCCACGGAGCGTTTCCAGAATCAGCTCAGTGCCAGAGCGCCCGTTGGCCGGGTTGAAAAGACGTGAAGCCAGGTAGCACAAGATGGCCACCAGCAGGAAAACAACCGCCCACACGGCGATTCTGAGAACCGGATGATTGGAGGGGTGTGATACATCGTCCTCGACAGGCGGCAGGCCAAGCGCTTCGTGCTCGGCATTGATCGCGTTGTCGGTCAGGTCAAGGTTTCTGATTTTCATGGGGGGACGTGAGGAACGACTAAGCTGCTTGGTTGACCACGCAGCCTGTACAACCAGGGCCCACTCCAAGAATGGCCAAAGTCTAAAAAGATCCTATATAAATGAGAAGAACATTTTACGACATTGCTTATTTCGATTCGATCTATCGAACAAAGGCGCTCCTCTCCATCGTCTTGACGGCGGTGCTGGCAGGCTGCGCTACGCGCCATGTTGAGCCACCGCAGCCTGCGGTCGTTCTCCATGCGCCGGTGGCCAAGCCTGCGCCCAGGCTGCCCAAAATCGGTTTGGCCCTGGGCGGCGGCGCGGCGCGTGGTTTTGCCCACATCGGCGTGCTGCAGGTGCTGGAAGAGCAGGGCATCAAGCCAGATCTGGTGGTGGGCACCTCGGCCGGTAGCGTGGTGGCAGCCCTCTACGCCGCCGGCAAAACCCCGGCCGAACTCGAATCCATGGCCATGACGCTGGACGAATCCACCATGACCGATTGGGTGTTTCCGGGCCGTTCAGTGATGAAAGGCGAGGCGCTGGCCAAGTTCGTGCGCGGCTTCACCGGCGGGCGGCAGATTGAGCAGATGGCGATTCCTTTGGGCATCGTCGCCACCGACCTGAACTCCGGGCAGCCTATACTTTTCAGGCGTGGCGACCCGGGGACGGCGGTGAGGGCCTCCAGCTCGGTGCCGGCGGTCTTCACGCCCGTGCGCATTGCCGGACGTGAGTACGTGGACGGTGGCCTGGTCTCGCCCATCCCGGTGAAATACGCCCGCCAGATGGGCGCCGACCTGGTGATCGCGGTAGACATTTCCGCCGTTCCGGAAGGCCAGCCGACCAAAGGCGCGGTGGACATCCTGTTGCAAACCTTCAATATCATGGGCCACAGCATCAGCCAGTACGAACTGCAGGATGCTGACGTGGTGATGCGGCCCAGGCTGTCGGGCATCGGCAGTGGCGATTTTGGCAATCGCCGCCTTTCCATCCTGGCTGGGCGAGAGGCCGCCTTGAGCGTGCTTCAGCAACTCAAGGAAAAGATCGCGGCCAAGACGCGCTGATGACTACTTGGGGGTGCCGAAGGGCTGGCCCGTCACCTTGATGCCCGGTTTCAGACCGCGCTTGCTGAACCAGCCCGTGTTCATTTCCAGCACGTAGCGCACGGGCTTGGTCGAGCAATGCGGGTCGAGTGTTTCGGGCTTCATCTCGTCTAGGTTGACGATGGTGCCGTCGTCGGCAATGAAGGCCACTGCCAATGGGATCAGCGTGTGCTTCATCCAGAAGCACTGCTGACCAGCCCGCTCGAAAACGAAGATCATGCCGTCATTGGGCCCCATGCTGGTGCGGTGCATCAAACCAATTTCGTGCTGCTGCGGGGTCAAGGCCACCTCGGCCTTGATGTTGTGGAAAGTGATGCCCAGCATCACGGTGGGCAATTGTTGCGGCCCATCCTGGGCTTGCACTGGCACGCATGTCAGGGCGGTGACCCAAAGGGCTGCGGCAGCCCGTCGGGCCGTGGTCTTCAAGAGATCGGTCATCAAAATGGTGTCCTTGTTGGCGCGCAGCATGCACTGAAAAAACACTGGCTTGCGAGTTGCTTCTTTTTAACTTGCCAGCCAGGGGGCTCGCGTAGAATTCTCAGGACACGTTGCCGACATCCATGGCAGCGTTTTAACGGAAACGCCAAACGCGGAGACGACAAATCATGTTCCAGCACATCAAGGTGCCCGAAGGTGGGCAAAAAATTTCGGTCAACCCGGACTTTTCGCTCAATGTTCCCCACAACCCCATCATTCCCTACATCGAGGGCGACGGCACGGGCTTGGACATCACGCCGGTGATGATCAAGGTCGTGGATGCGGCCGTTGAGAAATCGTATGGCGGTCAGCGCAAGATCCATTGGATGGAGATCTACGCTGGCGAGAAATCAACCCGGGTTTATGGCCCCGACGTGTGGTTGCCCGAAGAAACACTGAAGGTCCTCAAGGACTACGTGGTGTCGATCAAGGGCCCGCTGACCACGCCCGTGGGCGGTGGCATCCGTTCCTTGAACGTGGCGCTGCGCCAAGAACTCGACCTGTACGTCTGTCTGCGCCCGGTCACCTATTTCAAGGGCGTGCCTTCGCCCGTGAAAGAGCCGCACAAGATCGACATGGTGATCTTCCGCGAGAACTCGGAAGACATCTACGCCGGCATCGAATTCGAAGCCAAGAGCGACAAGGCCAAGAAGCTGATCGCTTTCCTGCAGACCGAGTTTGGCGTCAAGAAGATCCGTTTCCCGGAAACTTCCGGCATCGGCATCAAGCCCGTGACCACCGAGGGCACCGAGCGCCTGATGCGCAAGGCCTTGCAGTACGCCATCGACAATGACAAGCCCAGCGTGACCATCGTGCACAAGGGCAACATCATGAAGTACACCGAAGGTGGCTTCCGCGATTGGAGCTATGCATTGGCCCAGCGCGAATTCGGCGCTGAGTTGATCGACGGCGGCCCGTGGATGAAGCTCAAAAACCCGAAGACGGGCAAAGACATCATCGTCAAGGATGCCATCGCCGACGCCTTCTTGCAGCAGATCCTGTTGCGTCCTTCCGAGTACAGCGTGATCGCCACGTTGAACCTGAACGGCGACTACATCTCTGACGCGCTGGCTGCGCAGGTGGGTGGCATCGGCATCGCGCCCGGCGCCAACCTGTCGGACTCGGTGGCCATGTTCGAAGCCACCCACGGCACGGCACCCAAGTACGCCGGCAAGGACTACGTGAACCCCGGTTCCGAAATCCTGTCGGCCGAAATGATGCTGCGCCACATGGGCTGGTTCGAGGCGGCTGACCTGATCATCTCGTCGATGGAGAAATCCATCCTGAGCAAGAAGGTGACGTATGACTTTGCGCGCTTGCTGGAAGGCGCGACGCAGGTGTCGTGTTCAGGGTTTGGTCAGGTGATGATCGACCACATGTGATCTAGTTCCACCGCGTCTCATGCAGGCCCACGAACTCTTCAAAATTCGTGGGCCTTTTGTTTTTTCGGACACGCCTTGCAAACGTCGATTTAGAGGGAATTGGAGGTGGATCTGGCGCGAGAAGATGACAGCCCTTCCCCCATTTACTCCATAAGGAATTGCAGTTATCCCTAGAGTGCCATGAAACCTTGCCACTGCGGCCTTGATGCCGGATCAGGCTTCGACAAAGCCTTTATTTGAGCAGTCCGGTTGAGCGACCGACTTGTTCAATCACGGCGAAGTCTTCAACCTTGGCAGGCACGAATTTCTTGGCGCCTTGCAGATCCAGAATGGCCTTTTCTTCCGGCTTGGTGGCATCCAGCGTCAAGAAGGCATCGGCGAATTTCTGAACCATGGCGGCTGGCAGGTCTTTGCGCACAGCCCAGACGTAGTCAACAAAGGGTGGCGTTGTCCAGATCACCTTTACCTTGGCTTTGTCGAACTTGTCGTTGGTCAACATGCGCTTCCATACCTCGATGTTCAGCGCACCGACCTGAACCTTGCCAGATTCGACCATCTTCACGGTGGCGTCATGGGCGCCGCTGTAGATCGGCGCGCCTGCAAAGTCCTTGTCCGCATTGATGTTGAAATTGGTGCTCAGGAAGTACCTGGGGAAGAGGTGACCCGATGTGGAGCTTTTGGAGCCAAACGAGAAGCTCTTGCCGCGCATCTCTTCGGGCTTGTTGATCCCGGCCGCCGTGTTGGCGATGAACACGCTTTGGAACTCGCGGTCGATGTCGCGCATCACGACGGGCTTGGCGCCGGCCATCACCTTGGCCTGAACGAAGGTGAAGCCGCCGAGCCATGCAAAATCGATCTTGCCTGCGGCCAGTGCCGACACGGCTGCGCCGTAGTCGATCACCGGCACGTAGACCACTTTCACGCCCAGGTGCTTTTGAAGGTGGTCAACCAGCGGCTGGTACTTGCGCGACAGCTCGGTGGGGTTCTCGTCAGGGATGCCGGAGACGCGGATCACGTCTTCAGCGTGGGCGGCCAGGGTGAACAGTGAGGCCAGGACAATGGTACACAGGCGAGTCGCTCGTTTGAACATGTTGGGATTCCTTGGTGATGCTGCTTTGATTTGCATGGTGAATGCCGTCAGTGGGCTAGCACCGTTGTTTTGACTTTGAGGATCTGGGTGCGGATCCGGTCGCCGATGGCGTCCACCACCGAGATTACCAGCAGCATGGTGAGCAGCAGCAGCGTCAGATCCTGCATGTGGAACAGGCTGATGGCGGTGTCCAGCGCGTCACCGATGCCTCCGGCGCCAACAAAACCGACCATGGCCGTGGTACGCACATTGACTTCAAAGCTGTACAGGGTGAAGGCGGCCAGACGTGCCTTGACTTGGGGTAGAACGCCATGGAGAAATGTCGCCATGCCACTGGCGCCTTGTGCTTGAAGGGCAGCCGCAGGACCGGGCTCGACTTCTTCCAGCACGTCGGAGTACAAGCGCCCCAGCACACCGATGTTGTGGACAGCGATGGCCAGCATGCCCGCCAGTGGGCCGCCACCCACCCAAACCACAAACACGAGGGCCAGCGTCAATTCGGGCATGGCACGGGTGATTTGCAGCAAGCCACGGCTGAACCACTTCAGGGCATGCCTCATGGCCTGGGCCCATCCTGTGGGGCGTGGCGGATCGGGCAGGTAGCTGCCTGTCATCAGGTGGGTGGCCGCCATCGGTGCAAGCACAAAAGCCAGTACGGCAGAGCTTGCTGTGGCCACCCAGGCCATCATCAAGGTCTCGCCAATCTGCCCGACGGCGGTGGTGATGAAGGTTTGATCGAACGTCAGGTTGTCGAAGGTGAACATTGAGGGCGCGGTGCTGGTGAACAGGTCGCCCCAAGGGATGTCGAGCTTGTCAAAGGCGAGGGCGCCGCCCAGCCCTGCCAATGCGAGAGACCAGCGTAAGCTGCGTTGGCGCAGTTGTGCGCTGACCACCTCCAGGGCCATCACGAAGGCCAGCACGGCCAGCAAGGTGGTGGCCAGCTTGTCGTACTGGAAGTAGCGGATGCTCAGGGCGATCTCGCTGCCCAGCCCGCCTGCGCCGACGACGCCCAGGATCGTCCCGCTGCGGACATTGCATTCCAGGCGAAAGAGCGCGTAGCCGATCCACTGGCGCCTCACCTGTGGCAAGACGGCAAACAAGAGGATGGCCCAGCGCGATGCGCCGGTGGCACGCAGGGTGTGGATGGCGCGCGGATCTACCGCTTCGGCCAACTCGGCGTACAGCTTGCCAATGCTGCCGCCCACCGTCAGCGCAATGGCCAGGACGGCCGCGCCAGGTCCCAAGCCCAGGATGCGAACAAAGATGTAGGCCCAGACAATCTCGGGCACCGAGCGGAAGAAGCCCAACAGGAACCGGGACGCCGCCCGGGCGACGGCCAGCCCAAAGCGGATGAATGCCGGCTGCCGACGTGGCGGCTTTGGAAGATCAGGTACACGGATGGCAAAAAACGCCAGAGCGCCGCCCAGAAGCACGGCAAAAACCGTACCGAGGATGCCGATCAGCAGGCTTTCAACGGACAACGTCCACACGCGGGTGAGGAAATCGGCCGACACGTCGGGGCGAAGAAAGCCAGAGAGGATGTCCCCAGCGTTGCTCAGGCCGTCGCGGTCCAGCAATTTGCCGGGTTGAGCGTGTGTCAGCTCAAGGCAAACCGCGACCGACAGGGCGAGCGCCAGCCAGAGCCAGTACTGGCGCAGGTGCCTGGTGCGTTCAGATGCGCTCGCCGCTGCCTGCATACAGACTCTCCAGTCGGTGGTGGGAGACTTCGTCGGGATCGCAATCAAAGACCACCGCGCCGCCGCTCAAGCCGATCACCCTGGTGCAATCGCGTTTGACGATGTCGAACCAGTGCGTGCAGAAAACCAGGGACATGCTGCGAGCCTTGGCCAGCTCGACGATTTTTTGGGTGACCGACTTGGCCGTGTTGGGATCCAAGGATGCGGTGGGCTCATCGGCCAGCAAAATGGCGGGGTCGGCAATCAGCGCTCGGGCGATGGCCACCCGCTGCATCTGGCCACCACTGAGTTCGCCCACGCGGGCCCATTGGCAGTTGGCGATGCCCAGTTGTTCAAGCACCAAACCCACCCTGGCACTTTCAATGGGCACCAATGAAGCCAGGAGCGTTTTGTGCCAAGGCCATGTCGCGACCAAACCAGACAGCACATTGCCGTGGACCGTTGATTGCGGTACCAGCAGGCTTTGCTGCTCGATGATGCGACATCGTGAGCGGTAGCGTTGAAGGTCACGCCAACTGAAATCCGCCATGGACCGCCCATCCACGTCGATGACACCTTCGGTGGGGCGCAGTGCGCCAGCGATCAGGTGGATGAGGGTGGACTTGCCCCCACCGCTGGGGCCAATCAGTGCGACACGCTCCCCGGAGCTCAGGCGAATGGAGACGTTTTTGACCGTCGGCCGACCGGCCCAGTGTCGGCTGACCCCTTTCAGGTGTATTTCGGGTGCCATGGGCGCTTCTTCTTGTGAATTCGAGTGGCGGCCAGTTCCTATTCAAAAACGATGCGGGACCCTGCGATTGGATCCGCCATGGTCAGCTCACCCACGATGGCCGCCAGGGCGAAGCCTTCATCGCGGAAAGCCGCCAGCACGTCCGGCACGGCGGCCGGCGCGCAGCTGACCAGCAATCCGCCGCTGGTTTGAGGATCGGAGACCAAGGCTTGCATCCATGTGGGCGCATCGGCTGGCCAATCCACGAGGTTGCCATGGGCTTCCCAGTTGCGGCCCGAGGCGCCGGTGATGATGCCGTTGCGGGCGAAGGCCACCGCCTCGTCGATCAAGGGCACCTGGGCCAGGGCCACGCGTGCGCTCAGCTTTGAGCCTCGGCAGACCTCCAGCAGGTGGCCTGCCAGGCCGAAGCCCGTCACGTCGGTCATGGCGTGCACGCCATGCAAGCCGCCCAAGGTGATGCCGACGCGGTTGAGCTGGGTGGTGTGCCGCAGCATCTGCGCATAACCTGATTCGCTGAGCAGCCCTTTCTTCAGGGCCGCCGAGAGGATGCCCACGCCCAGCGGTTTGCCCAGCACCAGCACATCGCCGACCTGTCCGCCCGCATTGCGGCGTACCCGGTCGGGGTGGACGATGCCGAGCGCCACCAAGCCATAGATGGGTTCCAGCAAGTCAATCGAATGGCCCCCCGCGATCGGGATGCCCGCATCGCGGCAAACCTCGGCGCCGCCTGCCAGGACCTGGGCGATCACGTCGGGCGACAACTTGGCGATCGGCATGCCCACCAAGGCCAAAGCCATGATGGGCGTGGCGCCCATGGCGTAAATGTCGGACAGCGCATTGGTGGCGGCGATGCGCCCGAAGTCACGTGGGTCGTCCACGATGGGCGTGAAGAAATCGGTGGTGGCCACCAGGGCCTGGCTGTCATTGAGGCGGTAGACCGCAGCGTCGTCGCTGGTCTCCAGCCCCACCATCAACTCGGGTGGCACGATGCCTTGAGGGGCGCGTGACAAAATCTCGGCCAAGAGGCCCGGGGCGATTTTGCAGCCGCAGCCGCCGCCGTGCGAAAACTGAGTAAGGGCAATGGAAGTCATGGGTCAACAAAAGTTCAGGGCGATCAGGCCAGCCGAGGTTAACCGATGAGCGCGCGCGGACCGGTCCAGGTGACCGAGCGGCACCTGTTCGACTGTGTCATCGATGCGCGTTCGCCCGCAGAGTTCGCGCTGGATCAGATTCCCGGGGCCATTAACTGCCCCGTGCTGGACGACGAAGAGCGGCGCATCGTGGGCACCATCTACAAACAACAAGGCGCGTTCGAAGCCCGGCGGGTCGGCGGCGCCATGGTGGCGGCAAATTTGGCGCGCCACCTGCGCGAGCAGTTCGCTGACAAGCCCCACCACTGGAAGCCGCTGGTTTATTGCTGGCGAGGCGGGCTGCGCAGCGGCTCCATGGTTGCTTGGCTGCGGTTGGTGGGCTGGGATGCCCAGCAACTGGCCGGCGGCTACAAACGTTGGCGGCACCATGTGATTGCCATGCTCGATCAGCAGTGCCCTCAACTGCAATTGCAAGTGATCTGCGGTGCCACGGGCAGTGCCAAGACAAGGGTGTTGCATGCCCTGGCCAGTCGTGGTGCCCAGGTGCTGGATCTGGAAGAGCTGGCATGTCACAAGGGGTCTTTGTTGGGGGCCTTGCCTGGACAGGCCCAGCCTTCCCAAAAGGCATTTGAAACCCGCATGGCCGCGGTGCTGGAAGGGTTCGATCTGTCCAAGCGGGTGTTTGTTGAAGCAGAGAGTCGCAAGATTGGGCGTTTGTCTTTGCCAACCGCCTTGATTGAACGAATGCGAGCCAGCCCTTGTTTTGAGATCGTGGCGCCTTTTGAGGCCAGACTGGATTTCCTGTTGCGTGACTACGCGTATTTGGGGCACGACGGGGCAGCGTTGTCTCAGCGCCTGGAGGCTTTTCGAACGCTGCATGGCCATGAGGCTGTGAACCGTTGGCAAGACTGGGCTCGACAAAGCGAATTGTCCCCACTGTTTTCAGAGCTGACCCATCTGCACTATGACCCCTTGTATGCGCGCTCTCAGGCTGCGCATTTCCACCAGTGGGGTGGCCGGGCGGAACTGGGCAGCCCGTCTTTGGGCCAAGATGGGATCGACCGTTTGGCGGAGACCTTGCTGAGATGATGGGTGCACGGGGCCAAAATATCTGGTGGCTTTGTGCACTCAAGTTCGCAGGTGGGCGCCGATGCGCCAAACACAGATTCAAGGTGGGATGGCCGGGCGCTGACCACCAGTGAGTGGGCTGCCGCCCCGCTTGCCATCTGCGAATAAGATGTCCGCCACCATGCAACTCGACATCGACACGCTTGAATCCCTGCGCCGCCAGCATCCCGCCTGGCGTTTGCTCGCGGCCGAGTCTTCGGCATTGGTGGCCAGCTTTCTGCACCGCGTCTTTGTGGTGCCCAACCAGCGTGTGGTCGCGCAGGCTGATTTGGTCGAGGCGCTGGATGACACCCTTTACACACTGCGCGAACAGCGAGGCGCCAACGTCTATCCCCGGGCGGCGTTGGAGTACCTGAACGATTGGGCGGCCAACGACAAAGCCTGGCTTCGCAAGTTTTACCCGCCGGGCTCTGATGAGCCGCACTTTGACATCACCCCGGCCACCGAGAAAGCGCTGGCCTGGTTGGTGACCTTGAGCGAGCGCCAATTCGTGGGCACCGAATCGCGGCTGCTCACCTTGTTTGAGTTGCTGCGCCAGATGAGTGATGGCAGCGAGACCGATCCCCAAGCCCGCGTGCGAGAGTTGCTGCGCAAGCGCGCCGAGATTGATGCGGAGATTGAGCGCGTGCAGGCTGGCGACATGCCGCTGCTGGGCGATACCGCCGTGAAAGAGCGCTTCACTCAATTTGCCAACCTGGCCCGCGAACTGCTGGCTGACTTTCGCGAGGTGGAGCAAAACTTCCGCACGCTGGATCGCCGGGTGCGCGAGCGCATCACGCTGTGGGATGGCAGCAAAGGGGCTTTGTTGCAAGACATCTTGGGCGAGCGTGACCTGATCGCCGACTCTGACCAGGGCCGCAGCTTCCGCGCCTTCTGGGATTTTTTGATGTCGCGGTCAAGGCAAGAGGAGTTGACCGATTTGCTGGAGCGCGTGTTTCAGCTGGAGTCTGTCGCGGAGATGGCACCTGATCCCAGGTTCAAGCGGGTGCACTACGACTGGTTGGAAGCGGGTGAGCACGCGCAGCGCACCGTGGCCTTGCTGTCCCAGCAGTTGCGGCGCTTTCTGGATGACCAGGCCTACCTGGAGAACCGCCGCATCATGGACATTTTGCGCGGCATCGAGGCGGGTGCGCTGGCCGTGCGTGCGCAGCCGCCAACGGGCGATTTCATGACCATGGCTGACACGGCAACCAGCATCGAGTTGCCCATGGAGCGCCCCTTGCACACCCCGCTGCGCAAGCTGAAGCTGGACATCGTGGCGATGGCTGCCGGTGACGAAGATGTGGACGCTGGCGCTTTGTTTTCGCAGTTCGTCATCGACAAGGCGGCGCTGTCTCAGCATGTGCGCCAGAGCCTGCAGCAGCGCACCCAGATCACCTTGTCCGAACTGCTGCACACCCGGCCACTGGAGCACGGTTTGGCCGAGCTGGTGGCCTACCTCAGCTTGGCGGCCGAGCAGGGCGGCACCGTGATCGACGACACGGTGCAAGACAGCGTGGACTGGGTGGCACCCGGCGGCCAGCGCAAGACGGCGCAACTACCAAGAGTGATTTTTTCCCGATGACCATGGCTGAAGACGACATCACCCTCACTTTCGACTTGTCAGCAGTGCTGGTGCCCTTGCTCAAGGGCGTGACCTACCGAGCCGACGATGCCGGGCATTGGCACGCATTGCTTGAGCTTCAAGGCCGTGTGCGGGACCACGTGGCCGTGCTCGGTTTGGAGCTGACGCTCGACGAGGCCGAAGGCTACGCGTTTCTTCGCTCACGTGCCGAATCTGACGACCCGGCGGCCCCCAAGTTGCCACGCTTGGTGGCGCGGCGGCCATTGACGTTCCAGGTCAGCTTGCTGCTGGCCCTGTTGCGCAAGAAATTGGCCGAGTTTGACGCGGGCGGTGGCGACACGCGGCTGATCATGTCTCGCGAGCAGATGGTAGACATGTTGCGCGTCTTCGTGCCCGAGGGCAGCAATCAAACCCGGCTCATTGATCAGATCGATGCCCAACTCAATCGCGTGGTCGATCTCGGCTTCGTGCGCCGCCTGCGCGGTCAAGAGCACATGTTCGAGGTTCAACGCATCCTCAAGGCCTTTGTGGATGCGCAATGGTTGGCCGAGTTCGATGCCCGCCTGGCGGCCTATCGGGCGCAAATCGAGCGTGAGCAAGGGGCCGCTGATGAAGGATGAGACCATGGCGCTGGCCGAGGGCGAAACGCTCGCCGGCTTCAGGCTGATGCGGCTGGAAGTCTTCAACTGGGGCACCTTTGACGGCCGCGTCTGGTCCATGCGCCCGGAAGGCCGCAACGCCTTGCTCACGGGCGACATCGGCTCCGGCAAATCAACCTTGGTCGATGCCGTGACCACCTTGCTGGTGCCGTCTCACCGCGTGGCTTACAACAAAGCCGCTGGCGCTGATGCGCGCGAGCGCTCGCTGCGCAGCTACGTGTTGGGCCACTACAAGGCCGAGCGCAGTGAACAAGGGGGCTCAGGCCGCCCGGTGGCGCTGCGAGGGCCCAACAGCTACTCGGTCATCCTGGGGGTGTTTCACAACGCCGCTTATGAGCAGACGGTGACACTGGCCCAGGTGTTTTGGCTCAAGGATCCGCATGGGCAGCCGCAACGCATGTATGTGGTGGCCGATCGGTTGATGAGCATTGCCAAAGACTTTGCCGATTTTGGCTCTGACATCGCCCAGTTGCGCAAGCGCCTGCGGGCCAGTGGCGTGACACCTGAGGACACCTTTCCACCCTACGGTGCCTTGTTCCGCCGGCACTTTGGCATCAAGAATGATCAGGCGCTGGAGTTGTTCCATCAAACGGTGTCGCTCAAATCGGTCGGCAACCTGACCGACTTCGTGCGCAGCCACATGCTGGAGCCCTTCGATGTGGCGCCGCGCTTGAAAGACCTGATCGCCCACTTTGATGACCTGAACCGGGCGCATGAAGCGGTGCTGAAGGCCGAGGCGCAGGTGAGGCTGTTGAAGCCATTGGTGGCCGACTGCGAGCGCCGTGAAGAACTCGCGGCACAGGTCGAGCAACTGCGTGGTGCCCGAGATGCCTTGCAGGGCTACTTCGCCCAGCTCAAAGCTAATCTTCTGACGACACGGCTGGCACATCTGTCGGAAGAATTGGAGCGCCACGCCAGCCACATCGAGCGTTTGAGCATTCAACAGCGTGAGCAGCAAACGCAGATGCGCGAGTTGCAACGGGCCGTGGCCGACAACGGGGGCGATCGCATCGAGCGGCTGGCACTGGAGATCGCGCAGAAAGAGCAAGACCAACAGCGCCGCGCCGAGAAGGCGCGCCGCTACGACGATCTGCGCCAAGCGCTCGGCCTGCTGGCCATGCACAGCGCTGAAGATTTCTTGTCGCAACGCCAGTTGTGCGTGCCCTTGCGCGAGTCGGCGGCTGAACGCGAAGCCGAGGTGCAGAACGAGATGAACGAGCTCGGCGTGAGCTTCGCCCAAGGCCGCAAGGAAGACCAGGAGCTGAGCAGCGAAATCACCAGCCTGAAAGCGCGCCGCAGCAACATCGACACGCAGCAAGTGGCGATGCGCGCTGCGCTGTGCGAGGCCCTGCATTTGCGCGAGGCGGACATGCCTTTTGCGGGCGAGTTGATCCAGGTCCGCGATGAAGAGCGTGATTGGGAAGGCGCCACCGAGCGCTTGATGCGGGGCTTTGCCTTGAGCCTGTTGGTGCCTGACGCGCATTACGAGCAGGTCAGCGAATGGGTGGACCGCACGCACCTCAAAGGCCGCCTGGTTTACTTCCGTGTGCGCCCCAGCCGCAAAGACACCCGCAACGACCTGCCCGCGCTCCACCCTGATTCGTTGGCGCGCAAGCTGGTCGTCAAGCCTGAGTCACCCTTTTACGGCTGGCTGGAGCGAGAGTTGGCGCACCGGTTTGACGTGGCTTGCTGCACTGGCCAGGAGCAGTTTCGCCGTGAAACCCGCGCCATCACGCGCACAGGGCAGATCAAGGCCGCAGGCGAGCGGCATGAAAAAGATGATCGCCACCGCATTGATGATCGCAGCCGCTACGTTTTGGGTTGGAGCAACCAGGCCAAAATCGCGACACTCGAATCGAAGTCTCGGGTGCTGCAAGCGAGTTTGGCGGAGATCGGGCAACGCATCGGCATACTGCAGACAGCGCAGCACACGGCCCGCGAGCGCTTGCAAGCCTTGAACAAACTGGAAGAGTACCGAGACTTTGCGGAGCTTGACTGGAAGGGCTGCGCGGTCGAGGTCGCCACCTTGCTGGCTGAAAAGAGCAGGTTGGAGAGCTCATCGAACCTGCTGCAGGCGCTCACCGCCCAACTGGCCGCCTTGGAGCCCATCTTGGCCGCCACCGCTGACAAACTCAAGCTGCGTGAGGCCGACCAAGCCCGCACGCTGCTCAAGCAAGAGCTGGCAGAAGCCTTGCGCACGCAGGTGCAGCAGATTTTGAGCAGCCCACTGCATGCCGCGCACGGCGGCCATTTTGACCACATTGACGGCCTGCGCGGGCAAGCTCTTGGCGAGCATCAGCTCAGCGTCGAGTCGTGCGATCCCCGCGAGCAAGACATGCGCCGTTGGCTTCAGGATCAGATTGACGCCGAAGACAAAAAGCTTGCGCGCCTGGGCGAGCGGATCGTGCGCGCCATGGCGGAATACAACGAGGCCTTCAAGCTCGATACGCAGGAGGTGGATGCCAGCGTGGCTGCGGGCCACGAATACCGCACGATGCTGGACAAGCTGAATGCCGATGACCTGCCTCGTTTCGTCGCGCGCTTCAAAGAGCTGCTGAATGAAAACACCATCCGGGAAGTGGCCAACTTCCAATCTCAACTGCACCGCGAGCGAGAAACCATCAAGGAGCGCATTGAGCGCATCAACGAATCGCTGACCCAAATTGACTACAACCCGGGCCGCTTCATCGCGCTGGAGGCTCAGCCCTCGACCGACGCCGACGTGCGTGATTTCCAGACCGAGTTGCGGGCCTGCACCGAAGGCGCACTTACCGGGTCAGACGATTCGCAATACTCAGAGGCCAAGTTCCTTCAGGTCAAGCGCATCATCGAGCGCTTCAGGGGGCGAGAAGGCACGGCCGAACCCGACCGCCGCTGGACCGCCAAGGTGACCGATGTGCGCAATTGGTTCAGCTTTGCCGCCAGCGAACGTTGGCGCGAGGATGGCCGTGAGCACGAGCACTACTCCGACTCTGGCGGCAAATCCGGTGGGCAAAAAGAGAAGCTGGCATACACCATCCTGGCCGCCAGCCTGGCCTATCAATTTGGCCTGGAGTGGGGCGCGGTGCGATCGCGCTCGTTCCGCTTCGTGGTCATCGACGAAGCGTTTGGCCGTGGCTCCGACGAATCGGCCGAATACGGACTGAGGTTGTTCCAGCAGCTCAACCTCCAATTGCTGATCGTCACGCCCCTGCAGAAAATCCACATCATCGAACCCTTTGTGTCCAGCGTTGGCTTTGTGCACAACGAGGAGGGCAGCGCTTCGCGCCTGCGCAACCTCAGCATTGACGAATACCGCGCCCAACGCGATGCGGGCATGGCATGAGCGAGTGGACGTCGGCATCGGCCTTGCGCGAGCAGGTGCGCAAACGCTGGGACAAAGGCGACTTGCTGGCCGAGCGGGTCGCGCCTGAGCAGCTGTTCCCGATGAGGCTGACTTTGCGTGGGCCTTCGTCGGGTGAGCTGTCTGATCGATTCGACGCTGTCCGCGAGTGGGCGCTAGAGCTTCAGCAAGGCACACGCCACGGCTACCGGCTGGTGATGCGCGACGTGCGCCACCGCATCATTGGCCAGAACAGCCTGCCTGCCGAGGCCTGGGTGGACACCTGGGAAGAGGCGGTGCGCTGGCTCGGCAAAACCAGCGAGGTCAAAGCCTTTGATGCCTTGTTGGCCATGACGCGCCACCAGCAACCATCGCTGCTGACATGGTTGCAGCGCCAGCCATTGCGGGCACTGGCACTGGCTGATCAGTGGCCGCACTTGCTGGCTTTTGTTGCCTGGATGCAAGCGCATCCAAAACCGGGCATTTACCTGCGCCAGGTGGATTTGCCGGGCATCCACAGCAAGTTCATTGAGACGCACCGCAGCGTGCTGGCCGACTTGCTGGATCTGGTGCTGCCCTTTGATGCCATCAACTTTGAAGCCAGTGGTGGCGCGCAGTTCGCCAGGCGCCATGGCTTTCGCGACAAGCCGTTGCGCGTGCGCTTTCGATGGTTGGACCCGAAGGCGTCAAATTGGATCAGTGGGGGGGACGGCGACTACACGGTGTCGCAAGTGGCATTTGCTTGTTTGATGCCAGCCGTCGAGCATGTGTTCATCACCGAGAACGAGATCAATTTTTTGTCCTTCCCCCCTGTGGCCAACAGCCTGGTTGTTTTTGGCGCTGGCTATGGCTTTGAGGCATGGGCCAATGCCGACTGGATGGCCGCCTGCACGCTGCACTACTGGGGCGACATTGATACCCACGGCTTTGCCATCCTGGATCAACTGCGGTCTCACCACCCCCATGTCACCTCGTTTCTGATGGACCGCGAGACGCTGCTGGCGCATCAGCCGCAGTGGACAGTCGAGCCTCAAGCAACCCTTCGCGACCTGCCTCGGTTGAGCCCCGAAGAAGGTGCGCTGTACGACGATTTACGTTGGAAGCGATTGAGCGATCAGGCCGTGAGGCTGGAGCAAGAGCGCATCGACTTTGGATCGGTTGCACTGGCCGCAGAGGCTTGCAGAGTGGCCCCAGCATCATGATGGCTCGGTGCGGGGGCCGTTTTACGCATCATCTTCTTCAAGGCCACCCAACCGCTCCGCCTCATCCAACGCCGCCATCAAGCATTCCTGGCTGGCCTGCGCACCTTCCAGGTGGTCATCGGATTCAGCCCTGGCCACGATGGCCGCATCGACCCCTGCCAGCAGCGTTTCAAGCACCGGCCTGAGCGCCTGGGGGTAGGGGTGCGAAATGATGATGGATTCAATGGCCGCATGGTACATGCGCTGGTGGCCGCCCAGGTTTTGCAGCAGGGCAACGAGCTCGCTGTTCTGGACGGTCAACTGCGCAATGTCCTCTTCCAGCTTGTCTATGCGTTCTTGGGTGGTCATGGCGGAAGTTTTCCTCGTGGATAAGGCCATGGTAGAGGCAAGCCGCCGTCAATTTGGGGAGGGTTGTGCCTGAGTCTTCACAGAGGTTTGGAATTACTGTATAAAACAACAGTATGAAAACGCTGCTTGAAAACAACTGGATTGAGTGGGGCCTGGACCTTGCATTGACCATGGCCATGCTGGGAACCCTGGTGTACCCCTGGTAGGCACACTGTCTTCCCTGTGTCACACGACAAGGCCACTCTGGAACCCCTTGGTATTGACCGACCACCACAAAGGAGCCCAGCATGAAGCCCGAGCCCCCTAAGTCATTTTTTGTGCGTCTGCTGGGCGACTGGTTGGTCGACCTCAGTGCGGCTGTGGCCTTGGCGGGGACGTTGATCGTGATGTGGGTTCGATAACCCAGCTCACTTCTCGTTCAAACTGGCCGCAATGGTCACGGCCTCGTTTTGGGGGTAGTTGGGCATCTTGGTGGCCATCAGGCACATCGCTACAGCGACGGCATGATGTCGATTTTCTGGGTGCTTTGCTTCTGGGGCAGGGTGACTCGAAAAATGGTGCCCGTGCCTTGCACGCTGTGCACGGACATTTGCCCCGCGTGTTTCTGAACAATCCCATACGACAGCGACAGGCCCAGCCCGGCGCCTTTGCCCACCGCTTTGGTCGTGAAGAAGGGGTCAAAAATCTTGACCAGGTTCTCGGGGACGATGCCGCAACCGGTGTCTTCCACTTCGATCGACACGGCGTTGTCAGCCGAGCTTGTGCGCACGGTGATCTTGCCCCTTGTTTCGCCGATGGCATGTGCCGCGTTCACCAGCAGGTTCATCACGACCTGGTTGATCTCGGAGGGGAGGCATTCCACCAGGGGGATGTCGCCGTACTCTTTGATGATTTCGGCTTTGTACTTGATCTCGCTGTTCACCAAGTTCAGCGTCGAATTGATCCCGTCGTTCAGGTTGGCCATCTGCCAGTCCTGGGCGTTGTCAACGTGTGAGAAGTTCTTGAGGTCTTGCACGATCTTGCGAACACGTTCAATGCCATCCTTGGTTTCGCGCATTAAGGCCGGGATGTCGTCCTTGAGGTAGTCAAACTCAACCCGATCCTTCAATTCGAGGATCCGAGCTCGCAAGGCCGGGTCGGACAGTTGGCTCTCGGTTTCCTGGTAAGTGTCCAGCATCTGCAGCAGGCTGTTGAAGTACCCGTCCAGCGCGCCAATGTTGGACAGCACGAAGCCGATGGGGTTGTTGATTTCGTGGGCGACGCCAGCGGCCAGCAGCCCGATCGAGGCGAGTTTTTCCGACTGCACCAACTGTTGATGGGTGGCCGTGAGCTTGTGGTTCACCGTGGTCAACTCATTGTTGCGGCGCACCAGCTCGGCTTCAATGCGTTTGCGCTCGCTGATGTCTCGGACGATGGCGACCACGCCGCTGCCAGCGCGCACCACCTGGGCATGCAGCCACTGGGCGCGTATGGCGGGTTCATGGTTCTGCCATTCCTGGTCATGCGCCACGCCGGTGTTGACGACTTGGCACAGCACCGTGAATGTACGGGTGCCGCGGATATTTGGCAGCAAGGTGCCGATGGGTTTTCCCAGCATGGCCGACTTGTTCAGGTTCAACAGGGCCACGCCGCGGCTGTTGGCGTCGGTCAGAACGAAGTCACTGATCACGCCTTTTGCATCACACAGGCTGTGCATGACGAAGGTGGCATCCCTGCTGGCCTCTGAGGCTGCCAGGTAGGTGGCTTGTGCCTTGAGCACGCGTGACCGGCTGCGGGCCAGTTGCCGCCACAGCAGGCCCAGAACAATCACCAGCACGCTGACGAACATGCCCAGCCATCGGTAGGCCTGCTCGCGTTGCCGAAAGGAGGCGAGTTGTTCTTCTTCGGAGAGCCCGACCACGGTGGTGATGTTGAACATGTTCAAGCGTTCTGAGACGGTATAACGCATGACCCCGTCCCAAGGGTTGAGCAGGAGCTTGACCTTCCCTTCGTCTTCAGGCGTGGGGATCACATGCTTCAAGGTCGGGGCGTCATTGCCCCTGATGACCTGATCGCCACTGCGCGCCACGATCAGGTCACCGCTTGATCCCACGACTCCCATGGTGCCATTCAGTCCCATGCGCGAGGGCTCATAGGCGCTGGTGAAATATTCGGGGTCGATCGACACACTCACCACGCCGGCGAAGGCGTTGTTGGCGTCGGTGAGCCGACGTGCAAACATCATCCGGCTCTTGCCGGTTTTGGGGTCTCGCACCGCGGGGCCCACGTAAAGCGTGTCCCCAAGTCGTGTGTGCTCACTGAAGTGCCGAAAGTAAGGTTGATCCACCGCGCGCAATGCTTTGTCAGGGTTGTCGCTGTTGGTGGCCACGATGTCGCCTTGGTGGTTGGCCACGTCGATGGCGAACAGCAGCGCCGTGGGGACCAGCAAATCGCTTTCAAGGTTGACCAAAGCCCGCGCCAGGCCTTTTTGCTCACTGGCATACCTGACGACGTTGAGGGTAAGGTCAAGCTCGCGCAAGGCCCGCAGCATCTGCACACGGTAGACGCCTGACAGATTCTGGGCCGCGACCTGAGCATGGCGCTCGGCAGTGGCGCGTTCGCGTTATGTCCAGTTGAGGGCGCCGACCCAAATCAAGACCAGTACCAGCACGGTCAATGTTGGGATGAGGTTGGGTACATCACTGCTGAAGATGCTGCGCATGCGCCAATGCGACAGCCTGGGCCGGTTCAATAGAGTCATTTGGACATGGGCCGTTGGTCGGACGCACTGCCCGAGATTGGATGGCCAAATGAATGTTAGTCCAAAGAACTCAAGCTCGTCCTGAAAAAATGAACCGGCGTCATGGGCTTGTATTTCGGGTTGCGCCGTGAATCACGCAGTGGATGAAGTGCAGCTTGGTGACCACCTCGCGTGACAGCACGAAGGGGTAGAAGTCTGGCTGACCCATGCTGCGCGACATCTCGTTCATCACGGCCGTCAGGCCAACCCAGTCGTTCACCAGGGCCAGGAAAGGCGGCCCTTCTTCTCCGATGTCAGCTTTCCAGAGGACATCAGCGTCAAACGGTTCGGTTTCCAGACCGATCTGCGTGAGGTCGATGCCAAAGCTGGCCGCCGTGTCGGCGGTGTCGACCATGTGCAGGTAGTGGGCCCAGGTTTCGGCCCAATCTTCCCATGGGTGGGTGGACGCATAGGCGCTGACGAAATGCACGCCCCAGTCCAGCGGTGCGCCGTTTTGGTAGTGCGCTTTCACGGCGGCGTCGTAGTCCTGGCGCTCGTCGCCAAAAAGGGCTCGGTAGGGTTCGAGCCAGCTGGTGTGGTCCACCAGGCGGTCCCAGTAATAGTGACCGACCTCGTGGCGGAAATGACCGAGCAGCGTGCGGTAAGGTTCGCCCATGCTTTTGCGCGTTCGCTCGCGCGTGGGGTCGTCGGCTTCCTCCAGATTGATGGTGATCAGGCCGCAGTCGTGGCCAGTCAACACCCGGGGTTCGCTGGGTTGTGAGCGCAGGAAGTCGTAGGCCAGCCCGCGCTCGGGGTCTTCGCCCACCTTGGAGGCCACGGGCAGTTTCAAAGCGATCAACTGAGACACCAGCCGCCTTTTGGCGGTTTCGATGCGGCGCCAGAGCTCCTGGTTCTCGAGGTTGGACAAGTCAGGGATGGTGCGGTTGAGGCGGCAGGCCTGGCACAGCGTGACGCCTTTGGCGGCCTGGGATTGGGGGATCAGCCAGTTGCACTCGGCCGCGCTGGCGAAATTGGCGCAACGCACGTACCGTTCGGCCTGCCCTTGTGGTGCGTTCGCCGGCACGAATAGTTTGGGTTCCTGGCCGGGATCCAGCGGGATGACGCGTGCCTGGGTGGGCTCATAGCCCAATGGCGTCTGGCAGGCCAGGCACACCGAGTTGCGGAAGAACACGGGGCGTCCACAGCGGCACCGGTAGGCCCGGGACGACACGGGCTCATGGGCATTGGGACTTTGGCTTGGGTGGGCTTGGAGGTTATCGTTCACGTTGTGTTTCCAGGCGCGTTACATTGCTTCGCCCGGCAAATGGCGTGCCCGTGTTTTGGAGCGATGGATGGACGAGGTCGGTGAAGCAGGGGGGCTTGAGTTGGTCATTCAGCCGATGGGCGTGCGACTGCGCGTGTCGACCGAACAACCCTTGCTGGCCAGCGCCCGCGCGGCAGGCATTGAATTGCCCAGTTCTTGCCGCAATGGCACCTGCCGAACCTGCCTGTGCCGCCTGATCCAGGGGCAGGTGAGTTACCGCATTGAATGGCCTGGTTTGAGCTTTGAAGAAAAGCGCAATGGATTCATTCTGCCGTGCGTGGCCTATCCCGCGTCTGACCTGGTGATGGATGCGCCTGAGGCCAAACGTCTGAACGCTTCAGCGCCTTCAGCGGCTGGCTGAGCGCCACTTCTGGATTTGCCTGGCCACCCAGGGGCCGTCATCCAGTGGCAGGTCGTGGCCGGCGCTGGGGTGCTCCGCGAAATCGGTGTTCCAGCTGGCGGCCAGTTGCATTGAGCATCTTGGGTCGACCAAGCCATCTCGTGCACTGGTCAAAATCAAGGTGCGGGTTGAGGGGCCTTCCCTCGGGGCGGTGTAGCGGGCGGCGGCCAGCAATTGGCGCAGGGCGTTGTCGCGCGAGACGGGGCACTCGTCGCGGTAAGCGATCCAGTCCTGCACTTGCTGTTCGGGTTGGGGTGGGTGCCGGGTGGTGATCTTGAGGATGGCTTCTTCCCATTGCCGGGCGGTGCCGCCCAGCAAGGCCAGCTTGAGCATCAAGGGGTAGTTGCGTGGCCGCAGGCGCCGGTAGAACGGGCTGAAGGGGCGCATGCTGGTGTTGATCAGCACGCAGCCCTGGATCTCATCCGGATGGTTGAGCGCCCAGGCGGTGGCCACCATGGCGCCCAGGGACATGGCCAGCACGTGGTAGGGCGGCGTGATGCCCTGGCGCAAGAGTTCAGCCCGGCATTGCTCTGCCATCTCGGCCACGGTGGCGGGGCTGGTTTGGGTGCACAGGCGGCCATTGCCAGGCAAGTCCAGCGGCACGATGCGTGCGCCTGGCAAGTGCTCGCCCAACCGCTTGGGGAAGCCGCCCCAGTGCCTTTGTTCACGCGTGAGCCCACGCAGCAAGACCCAGGTGTCTGGCGTTTGGGTATGGCTAGTCATCCGTACCAGCGGTCGTGGGCGGCTTGGCGATGCTCATCACGCGCCGTGCCTTGGGGCACCCAACTGGCGTGGCTGCTGGCGGCGTGGGTGATGAAGTCCAGCCAGGCCATGTGCCGGCGCAGCACGCGTTGTTGCCGGTGCTCGGCCAGGGGGTTGAAGATGCCTTGCTTGGAGAAAATTTGCCTTGGGTTTTTCTTGATCCACAGCCAGGAACCCATCTCCAGGGTCAGTGGCAGCAGGGTTCGGTCTTCCTGGGTGCAGGCGCGCAGGTAAAGGTGGTCCCACAGGTCGCCATGGGTCAGGTACTGCCGACTTTGCGGCTCGATGACGTAGCGGTGGTGGGGGTAGGCCTGGTCGAAGATCTGATTGAGCGCCAGCATCTCGGGCAGGTGCTTGATGGGCTTGGTGGTGTGGGCATGCGGAAACCAGATTCGGTCGGCCATGCCAAAGCCCGAATGGCAGTCAATGGCGATGCTGAACTGGCGGCTGAGGAGTTCTTGCTCGACAACCTGGCACAGGGCCTGGCTTTCCATCTCCATCGCGGCGCCTGCCGCGCCTCGGTACCAGGGCAGTGAGGGGCTGAGGCGTTGTCCGCCCAGCATGAAAGGCACGGGCTCGCTCGCGTTCACCGGGGCGTTGCGCATCAGGTCCACGCCCTGGGGGTTGGCGCGCGTGCCCGCCCACAAGCCGCCGGGGTTGACGATGGGCATGAACACCAGGCGAATGGATTCCAGTTGACGGTGCAGTTGCCCGTCCCATTTCAAGCGCATGACGAGGCTGCGCAGGTAGGCCATGACCACGCGAGAGCCAATGCGTTCCAGACCATGCACGCCGCCGAAGAAGCCCACGGCCGGGACATCTTTGCTGGGGTTGCCCAAGGTGATGGCCTGCACCGGGAAACGGTGCGGGCCTGCTTGCACTTCGCAGACCTGACTGACCTCAACCTGCGAGCCGGCTTCGTCGAGGATGCGCTGAAGATCGGCCAGCTCGATGAGGGCCTCGGGCACCTCATCGCCCGTCAAACGATGCGGCGTTTGAGAGGGAACGAAGCTGCGGCGATCAAGGCGAAAGAGCTTGGCCATGGTGTTGTGCGATTTAGCTCAGGCATGAGCCGAACGGCTCATTCGCCTTTCTTGGGGCGGCCGGTTTTCAAAGGGACCAGGCCTTCCAGCACCAGCTTCAGCTTGGCATCGGGCAGGGCCGACAGGGCATGGAGCCCGGCGCGCAACAACTCGCTTTTCTTGGTGGGGCGGCGGAAGGTCAGGGCACGTTCCTTGAGCGAGTTGATCAAGCTGAAATCGGCGCGCGGCATGGTGAAGCTGTCGCGCACCAGCTTTTGCTTGGGCTTGGCGGGGCTGGTGATCTTGGTGGGGCTGGTGGCCACCGCGGTGGGCTTGGCGGCTGTGGTGCTCGGCGAAGCTTTCTTGGCGGAGGGTGCCGGGGCTGCGGCCTTGGCCTTTGGTGACTTTTTGACAGCCACTTTTTTGGCGGGCGCTGCTTCAGGCTTGGCGGCTTTGGAGACGGCCTTGGCTTCAGGCTTGGTTTTGACGATCTCGGTATCGGTATTGCTCATGATGACGATTTGATGAATTGATATAAACGATTTATACAATAAATCAAGACCGTGTCAACCGTGAATTTGACGCCGAAATGATCAGGCACTGTCACATCGCTGTCGGGCAGCCACGTCAAGAATGCACAGGCATCAGAAACCATCAAATCAGGACCCGCCCACATGAACGCCAAGCTCCACCGTTTGATCTGCTCAACCATCCTGGCCGCCTCGGCATTGGCCAGCGGCGCAGCCTGGGCGGGCGACCTGTCCGACGATGACAAAGCGCATCGCCATGTTGAAAAAACCAATGTGCAAGTGGGCGTGCGGCCTTTCTACCTGGTGGATGGCCTGGACGATGGCAAGCTCAAGAGCCGATTGCAGCAATGCGAGGCGGGGCCGTTCTACCGCAGCCAGTTCTCGATCAGCCACCGTGGGGCGCCGCTGGAGTTCCCCGAGCATTCGCGCGAGTCTTATGAGGCCGCGAACCGGATGGGCGCGGGCATCATCGAATGCGATGTGAGTTTCACCAAGGATGGCGAACTGGTTTGCCGCCATTCGGAATGTGATCTGCACACCACCACCAACATTGTCAACACGCCCTTGAATGCCGCATGCACGGTGCCTTGGGCGCCCGGTGGTCAGGCACCCAAGTGCTGCACCAGCGACCTCAGCTTGAGCGAGTTCAAGTCGCTGAGGGCCAAGATGGATGCCAGCAATCCGGCCGCCACCACGGCCGCTGGCTACTTGGGCGGCACAGCCAATTGGCGCACTGATTTGTACACCGGCCGCCCCGCTGGCAACGTCGTGACTTTGAAAGAGCACATCGCCTTGATCAAGCAATGGGGGGTGTCACAAACGCCTGAGTTGAAGGAGGGCGATGCCGCGCGCATCCAGTTGACCTTTGGCGGCCAGGCGCAGTACGCGCAAAAGCTGATCGACACCTACAAGGAGGCGGGCGTGGATCCCCGCAAGGTGTATGCGCAGTCCTTCAACATCAACGACGTGCTGTACTGGATCAAACAGGAGCCTGCGTTTGGCAAGCAAGCGGTTTACCTGGACCCGATCGAGCCCTCGCTCAAGATCGAGCGCATGAGCAAGGAGCGTTTGCGCGAGCTGAAAAAAGCGGGCGTCCAGATCATCGCGCCACCCATGTGGGCCCTGCTGGCCGTGAACGATGCCAACGAGGTCGTGCCCTCAAGCTATGCGCTTGACATCAAGGCCGCAGGTTTCAGAATCATTACCTGGTCGTTTGAGCGTGTGAACCTGACCCAGGGGGCCGCCGGGCGAGGCAGTTACTACCAGTTCGACCCCGAAGGCAAGGCCATCAAGAAAGACAGCGACATGCTCAAGGCGCTGGATGTGCTGGCCCGCAAAGTGGGTGTTGAAGGTGTGTTTTCCGACTGGCCTGGCACGGTCACTTACTACGCCAATTGCATGGGTCTTTGAAAGGCCCTCTCGCGTCGCTTGATGGATCGTCACTGCACCCGCGGGAAGTCGTGCTTGGAGATGACCACCGGTTCGGGGCTGGCCCTGGCCACCTTGGCGCGCACCACCGCGTCGATCACCTCGGCGTGCGACTGGTAGGCATACACCCAGTCTTGCGGTGTGGGGCCAGCGGCAAAGCGTTCTTCCAGGGCTTCTCTGGATACCAGCACGCGCACGCCACGGCCGCCCACCGGTACCCGCACGATCACCGCATCGCGGCCTGCATAAGCTTGCATCATCGGTGCCATGTCCAAACTCCATTAAAGCAAGGTGGCGACCTTAGCTTGGCTGGCGGCCAAGCTGTAAGTCGATGCGTCGAATCGACGGCCTTGCCCAGACAAGCGCGCCCGCCCGCACACACCTGTTGCTCAAAGATACGCGGGGTCGGCATCGGCTAAAGTGCAGTCATGAGTGCGCCCCAAACCGATTGCCCCCTGTGCGGCGGCCCCAACGCCTGCGCGATGGCCGCTGGTGGGGCTGCTGACTCGCCATGTTGGTGCCGCTCGGCGGTGTTCAGCGCAGACGTTTTGGCGCAGCTGCCTGAAGCTCAGCGCGGCCAAGTGTGCATCTGCGGGCGATGTGCCTCATTTGCGGGCACACAAGTCGCTTTGCCTGGGGGATCCAAAGATGCTCAGGGTTTCCCCACAGGGTTGTCCACAACTTCGGTGGATAACTAAGGGGTCACCAGGCATGTGCATGTTTTAGAAGCGTGCATGGGTGCAGGGCTCGCGATGAGCCCCGCACCTCAGGTCAATCAAGCCTTCTTGGCTTTCTTGGCCGGAGCGACTTTTTTGGCAGCGGCCTTGGGCGCGGGTGCCTTGGCGGCCTTGCGGGCGGCGGCCTTGGGGTCAACTGCGGCCTTGAAGGTGGCGCCAGCCGTGAACTTGGGCAGCTTGGCCGCGGCGATCTTGATCTTGGCGCCGGTGCTGGGGTTGACCCCGCTGCGTGCAGCGCGGGCGTGTTGCTTGAAGGAGCCGAATCCAGGGATCGTCAAGGAGTCGCCTTTCTTGACGGTGGACACAATCACGTCCAGCAAGGTTTCCAGGACGCGACCAGCCTCGGCCTTGGTCAACTCATGTTTGGTGGCCAAATGCTGGATCAGTTCGGTTTTGTTCATGTGACGCTTCTATCCGTTACACCCGAAAGCGGGCAGCGTGATTGTGCCAAAGCTCTGGGCCATTTCTACGTATAGGTGGCGAAGAGGTCGCCCATGGCGTGCAAACATCGATCTTGAGTCAAGGCGCCGGGCTGGGATAACGCTCATGAATGGCGTTGATGCCATCCAGCACCGATGCCGGCAAGTCCAATTCAACGCTGGCAATGTTGCTGCGCAATTGCGCCAAGGTGGTCGCGCCAATGATGTTGCTGGTGACGAAGTCGCGGCTGTTCACGAAGGCGAGGGCGCCTTGCGCGGGATCGATGCCGTGCTGCTTGAACAGGTCTACATAGGCCTGCGTGGCCAGCCCGGTGCTCTCACCGTGATAGCGCGTGAAGCGGTCAAACAAGGTCAGGCGTGCACCGGCCGGGCGCTGGCCATTCAGGTACTTGCCGCTCAGCACGCCAAAGGCCAGTGGCGAGTAGGCCAGCAGGCCCACGTCTTCGCGCAATGACATCTCCGACAGGCCGGTCTCGAAGCTGCGGTTGACCAGGTTGTAGGCGTTCTGGATGCTGGCCACGCGAGGCAGGTCAAGGGTTTCGGCGTGATGCACAAATTTGCCCAGGCCCCACGGCGATTCATTGGACACGCCAAAGTGGCGGATCTTGCCGGCCTTGACCAGGTCTTGCAGCGCGGACAGCGTCTCCAGAATCGGCACGGTCACCGCATCTTTGATGTGCTCGTAGTTGCGCTGGCCAAAGATGTTGGTGGGGCGGGCGGGCCAGTGCAGTTGGTACAGGTCGATGTGGTCGGTTTGCAGGCGCTGGAGGCTGTCGTTCACCGCTTCGAACAGGTTCTCGCGGTTGAAGTTCAGGCGCCCGCCACGGATGTGTGATGGCCGTGCGGCCTGGTGCGACGGGCCTGCGGCTTTGCTGGCCAGCACGATGTCCTGGCGGCGGCCGGTTTTTTTCAGCCAGGTGCCGATGTACTGCTCGGTCAGGCCTTGGGTTTGGGGCTTGGGCGGTACCGGGTACATCTCGGCGGTGTCGATCAGGTTGATGCCCGCGTCCAGCGCCACGTCCAACTGCTCATGGGCCTGCGCCTCGGTGTTTTGCTCGCCCCAGGTCATGGTGCCCAGCGCGATCAGGCTGACTTTCAGGCCAGTTCGGCCCAGTTCACGGTATTTCATGGATTCTCCAAGCTGGCCCAGTTTTGCGAGGGGGCATGGTGTCATGCCGCCATCAACCTTGCCGCCAACTGGTCTTGCTTAATATGTAGACCAGTCGTTATAATTAAGACATGAATGCAAGACAAAAGTTGATCGACACCACGGCGCGCCTGCTGCAAACCGCCGGATACCACCACACCGGCCTGAACCAAATCGTGGCGGAAAGTGGCGCGCCCAAGGGTTCGCTGTACCACTACTTTCCGGGTGGCAAGGTGGCGCTGGCGGTGGCTGCCCTGGAGCAATCCGCCAGCCAACTGGCGCAGGGCTTGGCGCAGTTGTGCATGCCGCACGCGGATGCCGAGTCCGCCGTCTCAGCGGTGATCGACTTCTTCATCCAGGAGCTCGAATCATCCAATTACACCAAGGGCTGCCCGGTGGCCACCACCACGCTGGAGCAAGCGGCCCTCACACCCGAGATCCGCGACGCCTGCGCGCGGGCCTACCGCCTGTGGCAAGGCGGCCTGGAGGCTTATTTCAGCGGCCACGGGATGGGCGCCAATCAGGCCACCTTTCTGGCCGAGCACCTCTTGATGCTGATCGAGGGCGCCTTGCTGTTGGCCCGCGCCCAGCACAGCTGCGATCCCTTGCGCCGCCTCAAAACCCACCTTCCTACCCTGATCCAATCCTCCAAGGGAGTGTTCTGATGATGTTCAAGCATTGCTTGCCTCTGGTCCTGGCGCTGGCCAGTTGGTCTGCCCAGGCGCAAGCCAAAGCCAGTGTGGAGTTCGCCATCGTCAAAACCGGCAAGACCACCACGCTCAAGGGCATGATGGTGTCGAGCGGAGGCTTCACCACCAAGGTTGATGGCAATTTCTCGGCCATTCTGGTCAAGCATGGCCAGACGCACTTTTTGTTCGATTCCGGCCTGGGCACGCAGGTCGCGCAGCAGTATCGGCAAGACATGCCCTGGTGGGCCCGCGCCTTCTTCAAGTATGACGAGCCGGTGGTGCCCGCCCGCACGCAGTTGGACCAGGCCGGCATCCCACCCATCGAGCGCATCTTCCTCAGCCATGCGCATTGGGACCATGCAAGCGGGCTGGCCGACTTCCCGCAAGCCGTGGTTTGGGCCGCACCCGAAGAGCTGACCGTCGTGCAGCACGCGGCCCCAGGCCTGGGCGGAAGCTGGCCCTCGCAGGTGTCCTTGAAAAGCCTCCGCTGGCAAGCGCTCGACTTCAAGCCACAACCTTACAAGGGCTTTGACCGCAGCATCGACGTGTTCGCGGATGGCTCGGTGGTGCTGGTGCCCCTGTTTGGCCACACCCCCGGTTCCATCGGCATGTTCGTCACGGTGGGCTCGGGCAAGCGCTTCTTCTTTTGCGGCGATGCGGTGTGGCGGGCCGATGCCTTGAAGGATGGCCGCCCCAAATTCTGGCCAGCCAGCCTGATCGTGGACAAGGACCGCGAACAGACTCAACACACCATCGAGCAGATGCGCGAGCTGATCAAGCAAGACCCGGGGCTGGTGGTTGTGCCCGCCCATGACGATGCGGTTCAATCCAAATTGTCATACTTTCCCCTATGGGTTAAATGAGCGACACCGCGTATCCTGCGGCGGTCTGATCGTTTTTCATTTAACGGTCTAAAACAAACTGGAGGCTCATCCATGTTCACCCACCGTGTTCTGTCATCCGTGCTGTACGCCTGCTTGCTGGCCACCGCACCCCAAGTCTGGGCCGCAGCAACCCCGTCATCCGATGGCGAGTTGATCCCTGCAGGCGAGGCCGAGTCCACCGCCGCCATGGTCACCGGCATCCGTGCCATGGTCCAGAGCGGCTTTGATGCCAACGGCCATGCCTTCCGCGATGCACACCGCAAGGCGCACGGCTGTGTGCAGTCCACCTTCACGGTGCTCGACAAACTGCCGCCAGCCCTGGCGCAGGGTTTGTTTGCCACACCGCGTTCGTACAACGCCGTGATTCGCTACTCCAACGGCTCCGGCCAAAGCCAGGACGACCACACCGGTGACGCCCGGGGCATGGCCGTCAAGGTGATGGGGGTGGGCGGCCAAAAATTGCTGAGCGATGAGCAGTCCGCCGGCACGCAGGACTTCCTGATGATGAACAGCCCTGTGTTCTTCATCCGCGATGCGGCCGATTACGTGGTGTTTCAGAAAGCCATTTCGACCAACGCCTTCACCGCGGCGGGTTGGCTGGCGAGTCACCTCTTCCATGAAACCTCGATCCTGTTGGCCATTCAGGGGCGCAAGGTGCTCAACCCTTTGGCCTCGCAGTACTGGAGCACGACGCCTTCCAAGCTGGGCACCCAGCAGATGAAGTTCTCGGCCAAGCCCTGCGCGGGCAGCACGTTCAACACCACCTCCGACACCAAGGACCGCCTGGGCGACAACTTGACGGCACAACTGGCCACAGGTGGCGCGTGCTTTGATTTCATGGTTCAGACGCGGGTCAAGCCCAGCACCATGCCGATCGAGGACCCCACCATCGAGTGGCAGGAAAAGGAATCGCCCTTCATTCCGGTGGCCAAGATCCAGATCGGCGCCCAGGTGCCCGAGCAAGGCGAAGCTTGCGAAATCCGTTCCTTCACGCCATGGCACTCTGTGGCTGAGCACCGCCCTCTGGGTGGTATCTCGCGGGTGCGCAAGGATGTCTACCTTGAGATCTCCAAGCTGCGCCATCAACTCAATGGCCAGCCGCGCATCGAGCCTTGATCACCCGCTTTTGCTGACCTGGAAGCCCGCTTGGCGGGCTTTTTTATGGGGCGAACCAGTCACTGCCGATAGACTGTGTGCATGCCCCACAACGTCAGTTTGATCTCGACCATCGCTACCGGCTTTGGTCTGGCACTCATTTTTGGCTTCATCGCCTCGCGCATGAAGGTGCCACCCCTCGTGGGGTACTTGCTGGCCGGCATCGCCATCGGCCCAGCCACCCCTGGCTTCGTGGCAGACATGGACTTGGCGGGCCAGTTGGCCGAAATCGGCGTGATGTTGCTGATGCTGGGTGTGGGCCTGCATTTCTCATTGGCCGATCTGTTGGCGGTCAAGCGCATCGCCATCCCCGGGGCAATTCTTCAGATCACGGTGGCGACCGCTTTGGGCATGGGCACGGCCACGCTGTGGGGCTGGAGCCTGGGCGGGGCATTGGTGTTTGGCCTGGCCTTGTCGGTGGCCAGCACGGTGGTGCTGCTCAAGGCGCTGGAGGCGCGCAACGTGCTCGAGTCGGTCAACGGCCGCATCGCGGTGGGCTGGCTGGTGGTGGAAGACCTGGTCATGGTGCTGGTGCTGGTGTTGCTGCCCGCGCTGGCGCCCATGTTGGGCGGCACGGCCGATCCGCATGTTGCGCCGGGGCAGAACGTCTGGCTGACCCTGGGCCTGACCTTGGGCAAGGTGGCCACCTTCATCGTGCTGATGCTGGTGGTGGGGCGGCGCGTGTTCCCCAAGGTGCTGTGGCTGGTGGCCAAGACCGGGTCGCGGGAGTTGTTCACGCTGTGCGTCGTGGCCACGGCGGTGGGCGTGGCTTATGGCTCGGCCAAGCTGTTCGACGTGTCCTTCGCGCTTGGCGCGTTTTTCGCCGGCATGATGATGCGCGAGTCCGAGTTCTGCCACCGCGCGGCCGAAGAGTCCCTGCCTTTGCGCGATGCGTTCTCGGTGCTGTTCTTCGTGTCGGTGGGCATGCTGTTCAATCCCAGCGTGTTGGTGCAAGAGCCACTCAAGGTGCTGATCGTGGTGGCCATCATCATGGTCGGCAAAACCATCGCGGCCATGGGCCTGGTGCTGGCTTTTCGCTATCCGCTCAACAGCGCCTTGACCGTGGGGGCCAGCCTGGCGCAGATCGGCGAGTTCTCGTTCATCCTGGCGGGCTTGGGCGTGTCGCTCAAGCTGCTGACGCCCGAAGCGCACAGCCTGATTCTGGCAGGCGCCTTGATTTCCATCGCGCTGAACTCGCTGCTGTTCACGGCCATCGAGCCGGCCCAGAACTGGATACGTTCACGCTCGGCCTTGGCGCGCAGCCTTGAGTTGCGCGATGACCCGCTGGCCGAGCTGCCGATGTCCGTGCCGCAATCGGTGCTCACGGGTCAGGTGGTGTTGGTGGGGCATGGCCGCGTGGGCAGCCGCATCGCCCATGCCTTGATGGACCGCAATCTGCCTTTCGTGGTCGCTGAAGAAAACCGCGAAGTGGTCGAGCAACTGCGTGCAAAGAACATCCTGGCGGTCTGGGGTAACGCCTCTGACCCGTCGGTGTTGATCCAGGCCCACGTGGCGCGCGCTGGCATGTTGGTCATTGCCACGCCCGACTCGTTCAATGTGCGCAAGATGGTGGAGATTGCCCGCACGCTGAACCCGGCCATCGAGGTGGTGGTCCGAACCCACAACGAGGAGGAAGGCCGCTTGCTGGAGCAAGATGAAGTGGGCAAGGTTTTCATCGGCGAACACGAACTGGCCCAAGCCATGCTGGGCCACGTCCTGTTCAGGATGGGGCATGATCTTCGCCGAACATGAAGCTGGACACGGTGATGCTGCCGAAGAAATCATCTTCGTGATAAACGCATTGGGCGCTTTCGCTTTCGGCGGCGCCCACGGCCACCATCAGGGGCATGAGGTGATCCTCACGCGGGTGCGCCATCCGCGCGGCCGATGCCGAAGCCCAATCCAGCAATCGACTGGACCGTTCGGCTGGGCTTGAGTTGACCATGGCGCTTTGCCGACGGGGCCAACGCACGGCCCAGGGCCAGGTGCTCTGCTGGGTCGTGGCTGCTTTTCATGGACAGCTGAAGCACTGGCACCTGGGCATCGGGATAGATAGATGGAGAACAATGGCACGAAGGTGCCGTGGTCAAAGCCTTGTTGAGAGTCCAAGCGGCTTTGCACTGTAGCGCGATCCGATCAGGGCAGTGCGACCGAGGGGGCATTGGGTCCACGGCGTGCTCGGCGAGGTTCGCGCCAGCCTGGGGCCCAGCGTGCCAGCAGAGCTGCCAATTGAGCGCGCCCAAAGGGCTTGGCCAAGTGGTCGTCCATGCCGACCTGCAGGCAACGTTCGCGATCTTCACTCATGGCATTGGCCGTCAGGGCGATGATCGGTGTGGGCTTGAGGTCACGTTGCGCTTCGAACTGGCGGATGGCCTCGGTGGCGCCCAAACCATCCAACACGGGCATGTGCCAATCCATCAGCACCAGGTCAAAGGGGGTTTGCGACTGCTGAGCGGCGGACCACAACTGCGTGGCTTCGGCACCATCGTTGGCAATGACCACTTCGCAACCCAATTGCCGCAGTTGCTCTTCGGCCACGATGATGTTGACGGGGTGGTCCTCGGCCAGCAGAACGCGCACGCTGGACGGTGGCTTGACGGGCGAGGGTGCGCGGCTCCACAGCGGGTCTTTGGCCAGTTGCCGCTGTAACACGTTGTGCAAGGCTTCTTGCAAGCTGCGACGGCGGATGGGCTTGCTCAACCAGACCAGGGGGGCGGGGCGGTTGGCCTCCGGGTCGGATGAGAAGTCGCCTTCCAGAGAGGTCAACAGCACGGTGGGCACTTGCCGCAGCACCTGGGGCGCGGCAGACCCGGCGCTGTTGCAGCGCACCGCCAGGTCAAAGGCGGCGGTCGCTTCGGCAATGAGCCTGGCCGCTTCATGGTCGCTAGGGCACGATGTGGTCAACAGGCCCATGGCCCTCAGGTAGCGAACGAGCAGCGCCGCCGTGGCGGGGTGCGGTTCAACGACCAGCACGCGCAGGCCGGTCATGGGTGAGGGCTCGGTGGGCTCGGGGGCGGGCAAGGCGGGGCGTTCCACCGTTGGCAGCGGCAGCCTGACCACGAAGGTGGAACCCAACGTAGGAATACTACTCAGGCTGATGCGGCCGCCCATGAGTTCACACAAGTAACGCGTGATGCTCAGGCCCAGGCCGGTCCCGCCAAAACGGCGCGTGGTGGACTCGTCCGCTTGCGCGAAGGCTTCAAATATCTTCTGCTGAACCGGGACGGGGATGCCGATGCCGGTGTCGCGAATGGTGAGCTCGACCTCGCCCGCCGGGTTCAGCTTGAGCAGCGTGCTGACTTCGCCCACTGTGGTGAATTTGATGGCGTTGGACATCAGATTGGCCAGAATCTGGCGAACGCGGACCGGGTCGCCAATCAACAAAGAGGGCACTTCGGGGGCCACCTCGCAGATCAACTCCAGCCCCTTGGACTGCGCTTCCTGGGCGAACAGGGCGGCCACATCTTCGGCCAACTCGCCTAGGTTGAAGGGGATGGCCTCCAGGCGCATGCTCTGGGCCTCGATTTTGGACAGATCGAGGATGTCATTGAGGATGGCCAGCAACGATTCGGCGGACGAACGCGCCAGGCCGACAAAGTGGCGCTGGCGTTCGTTCAGCAGGCTGTCGTTGAGCAGGTCGAGCACGCCCAAGACGCCGTTCATGGGGGTGCGGATTTCGTGGCTCATGTGGGCCAGGAACTGCGATTTGGACCGGTTGGCTTCTTCGGCCGCGTCTTTGGCCTGGCGCAATTGAACCGTGCGCATGGTCACCGTGTCTTCGAGCGAGGCGTTGTAGGCGGCCAAGGCCGAGTCGCGCGCCTGGATCTCTTCCAGCATGCCGTTGAAGCCTTGGTACAAAGAACCAATTTCGTCGTGGTGGTGGGTCTTGACCCGCAAGTCATACTGGTGGTCTTGCGAGACCTTTTGCATGGTGTCGGCCAGCTTGACGATGGGCTGGATCACGCTTTTTTGCAGAGGCAGCAAGACGGTCATGGCCGCCAGAGAAGCCAGCAGGCTCAGGCCCAGCAAGAGGCCCGCCCGCCAGTAGATGGCGTTCAGCATGTGGCGCGGATCGACCTCGACCAGCAAGGTGCCCACGCGCGCGCCGTCCAGCACCACGGGTTGGGCCAGGCTCAAGGCGGTCCAATCGTAGCGCAAGGATTGCTCTTGCTGAACGCTGATGGCCTGTTTGATCAAGTCGTCGCTCGGGCCGGGGTTGCTCTCCACGTACATCTCGGCGCGGGCGAACACCGCAAATTTTCGGCCGGCCGGGTCCAGCAGAATGGCCTGGCTGATCTCGGGCAGGGCGTTCAGGCTGTTGAGCACGGCTCGGGCTGCGTCAGAGTCACCAAAGGCCAAAGCGGCGCGGGCATTCAGCGCCACAATCTGCGTGACGCTGGAGGTGTTGGTGTACAGCCGGTTGCGTTCAGAGCGCAGGTCCAGCACGGTGGTGGCCGCGAACAACACGATCGCCGCCAGCATGGTCGAGGCGGCCAGCACCAGCCCCAGCTTGAGTCTGAAACTCCATTGACTGGGATGGAGGATCCAGGCCGTCATCGGCTGGCCCCGCTGTCGGGTTCCACGATGGTCGTGGCCAGATTGAGCAAGTCAGCGGCCAGTTTCAAACCGGTCTTTTGCGTCTGCGCTCGGTTGATTTCAAACCGCAGCCGCGTGCCCACGCGCATGATCCGGATCATGCCGCCCTCTTGCGCAAAGCCCTCGATGTCACTCACGGTCAGCGTGGGTTGCGTGGCCAGCATTTGCAGGTATTGGGTGCGGCGCCGGCCATCGGCCTCGGCGATGAAGACCAGGTGGCACAGTTTGAGTTCTTCGGTTCGTTCAGGCTGGAAAAAGCGCAATGGGTGGCCTTGTACTGGCCGGTCGTTGAGGCTGATCATGGCATTGGCCAAGGCTTCTCGGCGGCCCAGCAAACAGGCGTTGAGCGGCGCGGTTTTGGCCACGAAGGCGCTGGCGGGCCATTCGGTGAACCTGGCAAAGTTGAACAGGTAGGCGGCCTGGATCGCGGCTTCGCTGGCTTCCGATTCGGCGGCGTGGCTGGCGTCAGGGTAGGTGGCGCTGCCCAGGCAAGCCAGGACCAGCAGCGATTCACGCCAACGGCCAAGCGCTGCTTTCAGCAGTGCTTGCGTGGTGGTCGTGGCCTGGCGCTGCATGGTCAGAATGCGGCCTCTACTTTGGCGTAGGCGGCGCGCTCAACCGACGAGGAAATGCGAGGGTTGATCTCTTGCGTGTACTGGCGGCCCAGGTTGTGCCCGCCCATTGACAAGGTCACTTCGGGGCTCATCGCCCAGCGCAAGTTGATGTCCAGCGCCGTGCGGGATGGCGCGTCCAGGAAGGGCACCATGGGATCCTTGCGCGCCGAGGTGTAGCGCAGCCAGACGTCCAGCATCCAGCGGCTGCTCAAGTCAAACGATTCGCGCAAGGAGATGAGGGAGCGCGGGGTGCCGCCCAGGGTGGTGATGATCGCGGGTGTCGAGAAACGCGTCTCCATGTAGCTGTAGGCCAGCTGCTGGCGCCAATACTTGGCGATGCGCCAGTCGGCGGCCAACTCGATGCCGCGCGTGGTGGCCCGTGTGCCGGAAGTGAGTGCAGCGGTGACGACCCGGCGGCCATTGACCGTGGTGTCGCTGACGATGTTGGGGTTGGTCAGCAGGTCGTTATAAATATTGGGCGATACCCCCAGCAATGGGTCGTAGCGTTGAACAAAGGCGGCCACGTCCACCGACAGGTTCTGGCGCACCTGGCTGCGCCAGCCGGCCTCCAGTGCGCTTACTTTCTCGACGATGCGGGCACCTGGGTTGAACCCGAGGCGGGCCGTGAAGGGGGTGCCCCCGTCTGAAGGTTCGATGTTGAAGTTGATGCCACCGTCTGCCTCGCCACGCGCTGGCGCACGCACAGCACGCGATGCCGCGATCCAGCTGGACGAACGCTGGTTCATTTTCCAGAGCAGCCGTGCATTGGGGGATGCTTGCGCGCCGGAGTAGGGGTCGTGGTCGACGCGGGCGCCGTAGGTCAACAGGAGCTGGTCGGGCACCAGCGCGTATTCATCTTGGGCGAACACCCGGCCATGGACCAAGGTCTGCGCAGCGGGATCGACCGTGATCAGTGGAACACTGTCGATCTTGTCCTGGTACCAGGTCACGCCCATGCCCCAGAGCACGTCATGGCGTGAATCCTGAGGGTGCCACCGATGTTGAACATCCACATCGGCTGATTCCGACCGGTGGATGGCATAGCCACGTTGCTCGTTGCGTTGGCTTTGCAAGGTGGCCTGAACATGCAGCTCGGAAGCGGCGCTCAGCGGGGTGTCAAGTGAGGTGGTGAGGGTGGCCTTGTCAGTGCTCTGGACCGTGGGTACCACCATGGCCAGCGTCGTGAAGTCGGGCAGGGGCAGTTTGCCATTTTTGGTGGAGTGCAGCACCTGGCCTTGAACCGATAGCCGTGCCCCGTTCTTCTGGGCCTGGTCAAAGCGCAGCCCGATGGTCTCGGCATGCGCCCGGTTGTTGTCGCGGACACCCGATGAGTCAACGGAATCGGCCTGGCGATCGGCCTGTCCGTAGAGCTTCAGCCAGGCATCCTGGCCCAGGGCGGTGCCATGGCGCAGCAGTAATCGGTCGGATCCATCGCTGCCCACGCTGGCCACGGCCAGGCTGCCCTGGGTGTGCTGGGCATCCCGGGTGATGATGTTGATCACGCCATTGACGGCATTGGTGCCCCAGATGGCGCCAGCCGGGCCGCGGATGACCTCGATGCGTTCGATGTCTTCCAAGGGTACGCGCTCGGCCTCCCAGAGGACGCCGCTGTACAGGGGGGAGAACACGCTGCGGCCATCGATCAGCACCTGCAACTTGTTGGAGAAGCGACCGGCTTCACCCCGAACGCCCACCGCCCAGCCGGATGGCGACATTTGCGCCACGTCCACACCTGGGGCCATGCGCAAGGCTTCCGGCAGGGAGCGCACGCCTGAGCGCAGGATGTCGTCGCGGGTGATGACGTGCACGGCGTCGGGCACATCCGCCAAGGTCTGGGTGCGGCGGCTGGCAGAGACGACTTCGACCCGCATCAACTCTTCCAGAGACAAGTTGGCCAATGCGTCGGCTTCGCCTTTGATTTGCGCGTGCGCCACGGTCAATGACGGGTAGACCACCAGGAGTGCGGCGGTGGCGATGAGCCTCAGATACCAGGATTTTGGGGTGTCGGGCGTCATCCGGGGCGGCTACAACTTGGGAAGCTTTTGATTGAATCGAGTTTGCGCACGGCGCCCATGAGGGATTTAACGCGCAAACTCAAGGAGTGAGCATTATTGATGACGGCAGCACCCCTTCGGCTGTCCGGTATACATAAGATTGCTTTTGGCCCCCTGCCTTGGGGGGCACGCTCAGGCTTGTATCAAGGCCTGGCGCAGGCAGCTGACCTGGGCGGCGATGGCCGCCGGCAAGGGTTGTTGGCCCGACATCAGGGACTCGATGTAGCGGGCGGTGGTGTCGGCATCAAAGCCGTTCGGCAGCTCCGGTAATTCGGTCAGCACGCCATCAACCGGCGCGCGCGACAAGCCTTCGTCTCGCAAGCCGTTGATGAAGACCTCAAATCGAGGCTGGCGGCGTGGGTCGGCCACGGGTTCGCCTTCGGTGCCACGCATCAGCAGAGCGTTGGCTTGTGCGTGCTTGAGGTAGGCATTCAGGGAAATGGCGTATTCGGGGTGGGTGTGGTTGACCACGCGCATGGTGCGCGATCCCTCGGTCGCCAGGATGGGGTCCAACAGTTTGGCCACGGTGTGGCCGGGATTGCGCAGGCCGATGGTCCAGCGCACATCCAGTAACTTGGCCAATGGCGGGCAAAGCGTGGCAATGTCCATGAAGGCCGGGCGGCCAGCCTGCCAGGCATCTTGCACGTCTTGCGCGCTGGTGGCGGTGGGCAGGCCAAGCGCGTCAAACACCTGGGCGGTGGTCACGCGCGTGGGGTCGTGCCGGGGGCCATGCACCAGCACCGCCACCCCATGCTGTGCCAGTTGCAAGGCCAGCAGGGGGGTCAGGTTGGGCAGTTTTCGGGCGCCGTTGTAGGAAGGCAGCACCACCACGCCGGACGGCGCTGAGGGGATGGGCAGGCAATGGGCCAGCGTGGCGCGCACAAAGCCGTCAAGCTCGTTGACTTCTTCGCCTTTGATGCGCATGGCCAGGCAAAAGGCGCCCACCTCCAGGTCCGTCACCTGGTCAGCCAGCACTTGACTCATCAAGTCATGAGCCTGCTCGGCCGTCAAGGGGCGGGCGCCGTCTTTGCCCCGACCGATGACTTTGATGTATGCGCTGATGCTCATGATGTTGTGGTCACTGGCAGGGGATGCAGCTTGATCAGCTTGCGCAGCTCGGGGATGCAGGAGCCGCAGTTGGTGCCGCATTTGAGCTGCCCTTGCAGACTGGCCAGGCGTTCATCCGTGTTGCCCGGGCAACTGCCCAGGGCCTCCACGATGGCGGGTTCGGTCACGTTGAAGCAGGTGCAGACCTGGCGGCCCTTGCTTTGCACGGCGACCGGGGGTGTGCTGCCCGGTGACAGCAAGGCACGGCCATAGGCATCGGCCGCCAACTCATCTTGCAGCAGGGGGCGTATCCAGGCCTCGGCGCTGATGTCACCGGCCAGCACAAAGGCGTCCAGCTTCAGGCCACCATCCGTGCGTGCCATGCGCATGGCGCGGCGTTGACCGCGTTGGCGGTCCTGGTAACGCAGCACGTCGTCGCCCCCGATGTTCAGCAGCAACTCGATGCGTTCCACCAAGGCATCGCTGGCCGGCTCTAGCGCGGCAGCGCGGAACAGCACGCCCACCTTGCCTGGGCCGCCGTCTGCTGGCCCTTCGCGGCCAAAAGGCACGCAGCTGGTGAAGGCGAATGCCGACATCAAAGGTTTGAGCGCTTCTCGCACTGCCAGGGCCTGGTCTTGCGGCATCCAGGCCACGGCCAACAAGCGCCAGGGGTACTGGGCCTTGCTGATCTTGACCGCCGCGTGCTTGAGCTCGGGCTGCTTGGACTTGGGGCAGAAGGTGGACACGGTCAGCGCGTTGACGCCCGTCATGGGGCGGCCTTCGGCATCGATGCCACTGAGGTATTCCTCGCCCCAGTGCATGGCGATGAAGGCTTGCATGGGGGCAATGGCTTCGCTGCCTTGCGCAGGGATGATGACGGTGCCTCGGCGAGAGGTCACTTGCACCAGGTCGCCATCGGTCAGGCTCAGGCGTGTCATGTCCTGCGGGTTCATGTCGATGAGCGGTTCGCTGACGTGGCCGAACAGGCGCCCCAGCGTGCCGGTGCGGCTCATGCCGTGCCACTGGTCGCGCAGGCGGCCGGTGTTCAGCGAGTATTGGAAGCGCGCGTCGCGGGCTTCGGCGACGGGCTCGTAGCGGATGGCCGAGAAGCTGGCCCGTCCACTGGGCGTGGGGTACAGGCCGTCTTCGTACAGGCGCGCCTTGCCGGTGGTCTGTCCATCGGGCATGGGCCATTGTTGCGGGCCGGTGGTCTCCAGGATCTGGTAACTCAAGCCGGTGATGTCCAGGTCTCGTCCGCGCGTTGATTCGCGGTGCTCGTTCCAGATCGATTCGGGCGTGTCGTAGGGGAAGAGGGTGGTCACATCGCGGCGATAGCCCCCAGTGAGTTCGGGCAGCCGCTCTTCCAGGCGACGCCCGAAGTCCGCGAAGATGGCCCAGTCGTGACGAGATTCGCCAGCCGCTGGAATGGCCGCACGGATGCGGCTGATGCGGCGTTCGCTGTTGGTGACCGTGCCGTCTTTTTCGCCCCAGGTGGTGGCGGGCAAAAGCAGGTCGGCATAGGCGCAGGTGGCCGTGGTGGCAAAAGCCTCCTGCACGACCACGAACTCGGCTTTCTCCAAAGCTTTGCGCACCGTGGCCTGGTCGGGCATCGATTGGGCGGGGTTGGTGCAGGCGATCCACAAGGCCTTGATCTCGCCCCTGGCCGCGGCTTCAAACATCTCGACCGCGGTTTTGCCGGGTTTGGATGGCACGTCACCCACGCCCCAAAGATGGGCCACTTCGGCGCGGTGGTCCGCATTGCCCAGATCACGGTGGGCGCTGAGCAGGTTGGCCATGCCGCCGACTTCGCGGCCGCCCATGGCATTGGGCTGGCCCGTCAGTGAGAACGGCCCGGCACCCGCCTTGCCGATCTGGCCGGTGGCCAGGTGCAGGTTGATGAGGGCGGCGTTCTTGTCGGTGCCGCTGCTGCTTTGGTTCAAGCCCTGGCAGTACAGCGACAAGGTGGCGGTGGAATCGCCAAACCAGCGTGCGGCTTTGAGCAAGTCGTCCTGGCTGATGCCACAGGCGCTGGCCACGGCTTCGGGCGTGAAGTCGCGCACGATGGCTTGCAGCGCTTCAAAGCCCTGGGTGTGGCGCGCCACATAGCCCATGTCCACCAGGCCTTCGTTCAGCATGATGTGCAGCATGCCGTGGAACAAGGCCACGTCGGTGCCGGGCAGGATGGGCAGGAACAGGTCGGCCATCTCGGCCGTCTCGGTCTTGCGCGGGTCGGCCACGATCATCCGCATCGCGGGGTTGGCGCGCTTGGCATCTTCAATGCGTCGGAACAGGATTGGGTGAGCGTAGGCCGTGTTGGCGCCCACGATGAAGATCGTCTGCGCGTGCTGGAAATCGTCGTAGCAGGATGGGGGCGCGTCTGAGCCCAAAGTGGCCTTGTAGCCGGCCACCGCGCTGCTCATGCACAGGCGTGAGTTGGTGTCGACGTTGTTGGTCCCGATCAAGCCTTTGACCAGCTTGTTCATGACGTAATAGTCTTCGGTGAGCAACTGGCCTGAGCCGTAGAAGCCGACGGCCTCCGGGCCATGTTCGCGGATGATGGCCGCGAAGCGGTCGGCCGCGTCGTTCATCGCATCATCCCAGGCCACGGCGGTGGGCGCGGTGCCACGGGCGTTGCGGCGCATCGGTTTCAGCAAGCGCGTTTGCTGCTGCACTGACGTGGCGGCGGTCAGGTGCAGGGTGCTGCCCTTGGTGCACAGCCGCCCGAAGTTGGCCGGATGATCGGGGTCGCCCTGCACATTGGTGATCTTGCCTTTGACCGATTCGATCAAGACGCCACAGCCCGTTCCGCAGTAGGGGCAGGTGGCGCGCGTCTGGGTGGCGCTGATAGGGATCATGCAAGCGCCTTGGAATTGTCCAGGGCCAGCGTGCTCAGCTCGTCCAGGTCCAGGTAGATCTGACCGGCATCGACCTTGACGTTGAACCGGGGCGTGCAGCCTTCATCGGGCGCCTGGGCGCAACCGCCTTCCAGGCCAACGGTCCAGTCGGTGACTTGGGCACGCGTTACCCGGCGTGCGCCCAGCACGGGGATGTCGTCAACGCTGCAAATGGGTTTCCATTGGCTCATGGTCGTTCAGCTCTCAAAAAAATTCTCAGCGGGAGGCCACCTCTTGCGTGCAAGGGCGGCTTTTTTTAGGGGATCAGGCCAGGCGGCTGTAGAGCCCGGTGACCTTGTCCATGATCTGCAAAATCTGCTCACTGGTTGAAAACACATCGCGAGCGCGGCGTGCGCCACCACTGCCTTCGCCCAAGCGCGACAAGGCCTGGTCGAAGAACACCCATTGCTGTTCGGCCAAGCCCAACTGCTGCAGGATGGCTTCGGTGGCTTGCGGTGCGTTCATCAGGGTTTGCAATGCGGTGACGAATTCGGTGCGTGCCTTGTTCAGTTCCCTCAGGGCATTGGGCACAGGGGCGCCCCAGTTCTGGCTCAGGTAAAACTTGGCCGTGCGTTGAGACAACATGCGTTGCCGCCCCGCCAGGTTGACCAATTTTCCCACAGCGCGGCCCGAGTACTGCTCCAGCTGTTCGGTGCCTTGGTGGGCCAGCTTCAAGACTTGGGCATCCAGCGTCAATAAATTGAGCGCCAAGCCGCGTTCGGGCGTGCTGCCGATCAAGGCACTTTTGTAGTCGCTCCACAAAGGCTCCATGGCAAGGTAGGTGCGTCGTATCTCGGGCGAAGGTGCATAGGCCTTGAGTTCCACAAACTGCCGGTCGAACAAAGACATCGACTCCAGCATGATTCTCTCGGCATGCTCGGCATCGATCCCTTGCCCCATCGCCAACCAGGCCTTGGCCATGCGCTGAGACAACATGCGCTGGCGACCGGCCTTGTTGATGGCCTCATTCAGGGTGTTGATCTCGGCCCGTGCGGGCACATTGGCCAACACGGCCAATGCCAAGCCGCCTTTCAGGCCACTCTTCATCCAGACACGACGAGACACCGGGGACTGCCACAACATACTTCGAACTTTCTGATAACAACGTTAACAACAACAAAATCTGCGATCAAACTCAAACTTAAATGACCAGCGGCTCGAACTGGCGGGTATCAACCTTGGCCTCCTTGAAGTCGAACCAGGGGTCGGGCTCGCCTTCCAATGAGAACTGCAACCTGGCCCAAAGCGCCTGGCGCCCTTCGTGGTCATCCAGGATCTTTTTCTTGACGTAGTTCAGGCCCACGCGGTGGATCCAATGAATTTCCCCACCCGAATCGACCCCGATGATCCCCACGTCTTCGATGCCCGATTCGGCGCAATGGCGCGGGCAGCCTGACACGGCGATCTTGACCGTGCGCAGCGCCTTGCTGTAGGCGTGGCTGCGCTCGTTGATGAACCGGCTTTGCGGGTCGGCTTGGGCCTGCTTGGGCCAACGGCTGATCAGGCAGTAGTTGACGGCCGGGCGACAGGTAGCACAGCCATTGGGCGTGCGCCAGGCCAGGGCTTGGTACACGCCGTTGATGGTCAGCAGCTTTTGCTCGACGATGGCTGCGCGCAGATCCTGATGGCTTTGGTCAGTGCCGCCGCAGCCCTCGTCGGTGTCCAGCATGGCAGAGGCCTTGCTGTTGCCCTGGTGGCCGGTGTCGCCAATGCTGGATTCGCCGAACATCAGCTTGTTGTCGCGCAGCGCCAGCACGGGCGACAACAAAATGCGGTTGTAGTGGGGATGTGGTTCTGCGCCGAACACCGTGATCTCGTACAGATCGGGGACCACTTTCGGCAGCTCTTCCAGTGTGCGAACCCCGGCCATGCCGTTGCCCACCATCACCAACTT
>NZ_JACMNS010000211.1 GCF_014378415.1 Aquabacterium sp. | reverse complement strand
GTGGTCTAACTCTGACAAAAACTGGCGTCTCCTAGGGGATTCGAACCCCTGTAGCCACCGTGAAAGGGTGGTGTCCTAGGCCTCTAGACGAAGGAGACAAAATCTTTTCTACTCAAAATCTTTTTACCGTCAGACGCTTCGCTTCTCAAAGCACACCGGACACCAAATTGGTGGAGGTAAGCGGGATCGAACCGCTGACCTCTTGCATGCCATGCAAGCGCTCTCCCAGCTGAGCTATACCCCCAAAAGCAACTCTTTTCAGAACCACTTTGCTGGTCTGCCCGGCTACTTTGACTAAACAAAGCGTCGTTCAAGCAAGACCAAAAGTATACATCGGTTTTTGAGGTTTTATCAAGTCAGCTGCAAACGTTTCAACACGTTTTCACGCTCGAACAATTCCAGCACGGCATCGACCGAGGGCGTTTGCGAACGGCCGCACACCAGCAGGCGCACCGGAATGGCCAGTTGCGGCATCTTCAGGCTGAACTGGGCCAGGGTTTCTTTCAGGGCTGCCGCGATGGCCGCCTTGTCCCAGGTGACCGTGCTCAGGCGTTCGCGCAGAGCGGCTACCGCCGGTCTGACAGTGTCGGTGATCTGCCCGGCCAGTTCATCGGCGGAGGGCTGAACATCCGCCACGTACATGGCCAGCCAATCGGCCAGCTCCACCGTGGTGGCGCAGCGGTCCTTGAACAAGGCGCACATGCGCGGCAGCAGCTCGCCATCGGTCAATGCAGCCGGCACGGTCACACCACGCTTGCTCCATTGCGCCAGCACCAAAGGCGCCAGCTCACCGTCGGCCGTGGTTTTCATGTGCTGCTGGGCCACCCAGCGCAGCTTGGCTTCGTCGAACTGACCGGCGCTCTTGCCCAGGTGGTCCAGATTGAACCACTCGATCAGCTGCTGGCGCGAGAAGATCTCGTCGTCACCGTGGCTCCAACCCAGGCGGGCAAGGTAATTCACCACGGCGTCGGCCAAGTAGCCTTCGTCTCGGTATTCGGTGACGGCCTTGGCGCCATGGCGCTTGGACATCTTCTCGCCTTCGGCGTTGAGCACGGTGGGCAGGTGGGCGTAAACCGGCGGCTCCTGGCCCAGGGCGCGCAGGATGTTGATCTGGCGCGGTGTGTTGTTGACGTGGTCATCGCCTCGGATCACGTGGGTGATGGCCATGTCCAGGTCATCGATCACCACGCAAAAGTTGTAGGTGGGCGTGCCAACGATGGAGTCGGCGCCTTCTGAAGCGGGCCGCGAGATGACCAGATCGTCGAGCTCGTCATTGCTGATCTCGATGCGGCCCTTGACCTTGTCGTCCCACGCGACCGAACCGCCAATGGGGTTCTTGAAGCGGATGACCGGCCGCACGCCAACGGGCACGGGCGGCAGGGTCTTGCCAGCCTCTGGGCGCCAGGTGCCGTCGTAGCGGGGCTTTTGCTTGGCGGCCATTTGCGCTTCGCGCAGAGCGTCCAGCTCGGTCGTGCTCATGTAGCAAGGGTAGGCCAAGCCCTTGTCCAGCATCTCTTGAACCGCGGCCTTGTAGCGGTCCATGCGCTGCATTTGGTAGAACGGGCCTTCGTCAACGTCCAGGCCCAACCACTGCATGCTTTCCAGGATGACATCGACGGCTTCTTGCGACGAACGCTCGACGTCGGTGTCCTCGATGCGCAGGATGAACACGCCCTTGGAAGCGCGCGCAAAGACCCAGGGATACAGGGCCGAGCGGATGTTGCCCAGGTGGATGAAGCCCGTGGGCGATGGGGCAAAACGGGTGCGGACTTGGGTCATGAATCGATCGAAGAAAGGCGGTCCAGACCCCGGGCCAAATCGGCCTTGAGGTCTTCAATGTGTTCCAGGCCCACGGCCACGCGGATCAGGCCCTGCGTGATGCCGGCGGTTTGGCGCTGCTCCTCGCTGAGGCGGCCGTGCGAGGTCGTGGACGGATGGGTGATGGTGGTCTTGGTGTCGCCCAGGTTGGCGGTGATCGAGCAGATGCGAGCCTGGTCAATCACGGAGAAGGCATGGCGACGAGCGACCTCGGGGCCATCGCCCTTGACGATGAAGGTCACCACCGCGCCGCCCACACCGCCCTGCTGCTTCATCGCCAGTTCATGCTGGGGATGCGAAGGCAAGCCGGGGTAATACACACGGGCGACGCCTGGCTGCTGCTCCAGCCAAGTGGCCAAGGCCAAGGCGCTGGCGCTTTGCGCGGCCATGCGGATCGACAGTGTCTCCAGGCCCTTGAGCACCACCCAGGCGTTGAACGGCGACAAGCTCATGCCGACACTGCGCATCACGGGCACGAACACCTCGTTGACCAGCTTCTCGCTGCCGCAAATCGCACCCGCCACCACGCGGCCCTGCCCATCCAGGTACTTGGTGCCCGAATGGATGATCAAGTCGGCACCCAGCTTGGCAGGACGCTGCAAGGCGGGCGAGCAAAAGCAGTTGTCCACGGCCAGTAAGGCGCCCGCCGCATGCGCCACCTCGGCCAACTGTGCGATGTCGCAGACTTCGGTGAGCGGGTTGCTGGGCGTTTCGGCGAACAGCAATTTGGTGTTGGGCTGGATGGCGGCGCGCCACTCGGCCACATCGGTTTGCGACACGAAGGTGGTTTGCACACCGAACTTGCCAAACTCGCCTTGCAGCAGCTTGATGGTCGAGCCGAACACGCTGCGCGAACACACCACGTGGTCGCCAGACTTGAGCAAGCCCATCACCAGCAACATGGTCGCCGCCATGCCGCTGGACGTGGCAATGGCCGCTTCCGTGCCTTCGAGCGCGGCCAGGCGGCGCTCGAACATCATCGTCGTCGGGTTGGAAAAGCGCGTGTAGACGAAGGCCTCTTCTTCATTGGCGAAACGGGCCGCCGCCGTGGCTGCATCCGGATGGATGAAGCTGCTGGTCAGGAACAGCGCTTCCGAGTTCTCCCCCCATTCGGTCGACGGCAGGCCTTCACGCACTGCCAGGGTCTCTAGCCGCACGTCGGGCGCGAACGTCTTGCGCGGCAGGCGCTTCTTTTCAGGCTTGGGATCGGTCGTGCTCATGGCGGGAATCAGTCGGGTGAGTGCTGCAAGGCCAGGCGCGAATGGTCGGGCTCGTCTTCACCCTTTTGCGTCAGGCGTTGCGATTCGATGGCGGCAAAATCTTCGGCGCTGACATCGCCCGTGATGTAGATGCCGTCGAAGCAGGAAGCCTCGAAGCTCTTGATGTTGGGGTTCAGCTTGGCGACCACCTTCTTCATCGCGTCCACGTCCTGGTAAATCAGGGCGTCGCAGCCGATGATCTGGCGGATCTCTTCCACGTTGCGGTTGTGCGCCACCAACTCTGCGTTGGTGGGCATGTCAATGCCATAGACATTTGGAAACCGCACCGGCGGCGCGGCCGAGGCCAGGTAGACCTTGTTGGCGCCCGCTTCACGCGCCATCTGCACGATCTCTTTCGAGGTGGTGCCGCGCACAATGGAATCATCCACCAACAGCACGTTGCGGCCCTTGAACTCCAGGCCGATGGCGTTGAGCTTCTGGCGCACGGACTTCTTGCGCACGCCCTGCCCCGGCATGATGAAGGTGCGGCCCACGTAGCGGTTCTTGACGAAGCCTTCGCGGTAGGGCTTGCCCAGCTTTTGCGCCAGTTGCATGGCCGAGGGGCGGCTCGATTCAGGGATCGGGATGACCACGTCGATCTCGGAGGGCGGCATGGTCGAGATCACGCGCTGGGCCAGCGTCTCGCCCATGTTCAATCGCGCCTGGTAGACGGACACGCCATCCATGACCGAGTCAGGACGGGCCAGGTAGACGTACTCGAACATGCAGGGGTTGAGCACGGGGTTTTCAGCGCACTGTTCGGCATGGACCTGGCCGTTCAGGTCGATGAACAAGGCCTCGCCGGGCTTCACGTCACTCACGAACTTGTGGCCGGTGCCTTCAAGCGCCACGGATTCGCTCGCCACCATCACCGTCGGGCCGCCTGGCAGATCAGCCACGCCGTAGCACAGGGGACGGATGCCATAGGGGTCGCGGAAAGCCAGCAGGCCATGGCCGGCGATCAGGCAGACCACGGCGTAAGAGCCCTTGATGCGCTTGTGCACGGCGCGCACGGCCGTGAACACGGCATCCGGCGTCAGCGGGCCCTGGATGCCCACGCGTTCAAGTTCGTGCGCCAGCACGTTGAGCAGCACCTCGGAGTCGCTCTCGGTGTTGATGTGGCGGCGATCGATGTCGAACAACTCGCGCTTGAGACCGTGCGCGTTGGTCAGGTTACCGTTGTGCACCAGCACCAGACCGAAAGGCGCGTTCACGTAGAAGGGCTGGGCCTCTTCTTCGTTGAAGGCATTGCCAGCGGTGGGGTAACGCACCTGGCCCAGGCCCACGGTGCCCGGCAACGCGCGCATGTTGCGGGTGCGGAACACGTCTTTGACCATGCCACGGGCCTTGTGCATGAAGAACTTCCGTCCCAGTGCGTCAGGGCCGGCCGTGACGATGCCGGCTGCATCTTGACCCCGGTGCTGCAGCAGCAGCAAGGCGTCATAGATCAGTTGGTTGACTGGCGTCTTCGAAATCACACCGACGATGCCGCACATGGTTCACCTCTTCCGCAAAAACTAACGCAAATTCATTCAAGGCTGCTCGGGCAGGAATTTGACCACCTGCTCAGGCAGGACAGGCCGCAGGCCTGTCAGCAAAATCTGCAATCCCGCCACACCGCGCGACGCCTGCCATGGCTCCCAACGAGCCACCGGCGTCATGCTCACCACGGTGCACACCACCAAAGCCACCACCACGCCGCGCACCAGCCCGAAACCAGCACCCAGCAAGCGATCAGGTCCGCTGAGCACCGATGCTTTGATCATTTGGGCCACGGCCCACGAAATCAAGGCCCACACCAGCCAAGCCAACACAAACACCACCAGCATGCCCGAGATCAGGTTCAAGCGAGAGCCTGGCTCACCCACCGGGATCAACTTGGCACCTTCCGGCCCGTACCACTGGGCCGCGAAATAAGCCACCGCCCATCCCAGCAAGGCCAGCACTTCGGTCACCAAACCGCGCCAGGCCCCCACGATGATGGACAGGAACAAGCCCAAGGCCAGCGCCACATCCACCAAGGTCCAGGCGCTGCCGCCCACCAGCTCGCTCACAAGGTCAGCAAGGCACTGGTCATCCCGGCCTTGCGCAAGGTGTCCACGGCCTTGTCGGCTTCTGCCTTGTTGGCATAGGGGCCGACGCGGACCCGGATCTTCTTGCCGCCATTCACGGTGACTTCCTGGGTGTAGGTCTTGACGCCGGCACGCTCGGCTTTCAAACGCACCTCGCGCGCGGTGGGCACGTCGGAGAAAGCCCCAATTTGCACCACGTAGCGGGTGGCCGCGGCATCAGACGCGGGCTTGGCCACAGATTTGGCATCAGAAGGCACCACGGCAGGGTTGACGACAGGCGGCTTGCCTTCCAGCAGAGACTTGGCGCGGGCGGCATCCTGAGTGGCGGATTTCTCCGCCACCACCACGGGCTTGGCAGGCTCCTTCTTGGGCGCCTCTTTGGCGGGTGCAGGCTTGGCCACCACCGTTTGAGAAACCTGCGCCCGGGCCGGCGAGGGCTTGCTGGCCACGGGCGCTTCGACCTCGTCCTGGGCAGACTCGACCGGCGCGTCGGGCACCGGCACGGTCACACTCGCGATGGCGGGTGCGGGCCGGGAGGGCACCACAGCGCCATTGCCACGCGAAGACGCGGCGGACACCACCTGCACATCGGGGCTCAAAGGCCTGGGCTGGGTTTCGAACAACCACGGCAGGCCGACCACGCCCACACCCACCAGCACCACCATGCCGACCAGACGACGGCGCGCACGCACTCGCGCCACCTCGATGTCGGCCGACGACAGCGGCGAGGCGTCAGCCACGGGCGGTGCAGATTGCTGACGAAGGCGTTGTAGGAACAATGGCAACGACATGCTCGGTGGGGCGGCGGGTTGGGTTGATCAGCTGAGGTGGGGCGCGTTCAACCGGGGCAAGCCCTCGTGCAAAACGCCGCCAACGGTGAAAAATGAACCAAAGACGATGATTCTATCTGTCGGGCCCGCCGCGGCCAGCGCAGCGTGCAGGCCGGCCATCGGGTCGGCATGGGTGGAGATGGTGGGTTGCAGGCGAACCAGCGAAGTGCTCTGCCCAGAGATGGCGCGCACGACGTCGGCCAATTGCGCGGCACTGGCCGCGCGGTCAGTGGGCAACTCGCAGCAATACCAGGCGTCGATCACCTGGGTCAATTTGGCCACCATGCCCGCCAGGTCCTTGTCGGCCATGGCGCCCCACACCGCGTGGGTTTTGGGTGAAAAGCCCATCTGGTCCAGATTGGCCGCCAGGGTGGCTGCCGCGTGCGGGTTGTGGGCCACGTCCAGGATCAAGGTGGGCTGGCCCGGAATGATCTGGAAACGCCCCGGCAACTCGACGGTGGCCAGCCCGGTGCGCACGGCCTGCGCAGACACGGGCAGGCGAAGCCGCAGGGCGTCCAGCGCGGCCAGCACGCCCGAAGCATTCAGCAACTGGTTGGCCCCGCGCAAGGACGGGTAAGCCATGCCGTTGAAGCGCTTGTGGCGCCCGGCCCAAGACCATTGCTGGCGATCGCCCGAGTAGTTGAAATCGTGTGAGAACAGCCAAAGATCAGCGCCCAAGGCCTGGGCATGGTCGACCACGCTTTGCGGCGGCTGGGGATCGGACACAATGGCTGGACGGCCTGCGCGCAAGATACCGGCCTTCTCACGGCCAATGGCTTCGCGGTCTGGGCCCAGGTATTCCATGTGGTCCAGATCGATGCTGGTGATGATGGCGCAGTCGGGGTCAACCACGTTGACCGCGTCCAGGCGACCGCCCAGGCCCACTTCCAGTACCACCGCATCCAGGCCGGCCAAAGCCAGCAAACGCATGATGGCCAGGGTGGTGAATTCGAAATAGGTCAGCGCCAGCTCGCCCCGGGCGTCTTCGACCGCCGCAAAGTGCGCTAGCAGCTCATCGGCCTTCACCGACAGGCCCATCACACGGCAACGTTCTTCAAAATGCACCAAATGAGGCGATCCGTAGACGCCAACTTTGAAGCCCGCCGACAACAGGATGTTCTCGATCATGGCGCAGGTTGAACCCTTGCCGTTGGTGCCCGCCACGGTGAACACAACTGGGGCGGTGGTGTCCCTCTGTTCATCCTCGCTGGATCCACAAGGCGTGCCCAGGGTGACCGCCATGCGCTGCCAGACCTGCGAGACACGCTCCAGGCCCAGGTCGATGGTGACCGGGTGCAGGCGCTCGCAATGCGACAGCCAACCGGCCAGCGTGGTCGGGCGGGAAAGATCGTGGGGGGCGTCGGCAGAGGTGCTCATGAAAAATCAGGTGGCGCCAGAAAACGGAAACGGGCTGCAAACAGCGCAGCCCGCATGGTGGGATGGATCGAGAAAAGCGGCCGAAGCGTGGGTTTGGTCAGGCCACAAGAGCATCCACCGGCTGGCGCAACATCATGGCCAGCGATCGGGCGATGACCATTCGCAATTCGCGGCGATCAATGATCATGTCGACCCCACCCTTTTGCATCAGGAACTCCGAGCGCTGGAAGCCTTCGGGCAGCTTCTCGCGCACGGTGTTCTCGATCACGCGCGGGCCGGCAAAGCCGATCAGGGCCTTGGGCTCGGCAATCACGATGTCGCCCACGAAAGCGAAACTGGCCGACACGCCACCCATGGTGGGGTCAGTCAGCACGCTGATGTAAGGCAATTTGGCTTTGGCCAGCAAGGTCAAGGCCGCGTTGGTCTTGGCCATCTGCATCAGGCTCAGCAAGCCTTCCTGCATGCGGGCGCCACCCGTGGCCGTGAAAGACACGAAAGGCATCTTCTGCTCAACGGCGGCTTCAACGCCACGCACAAAACGCTCGCCCACCACGGAGCCCATCGAGCCCCCCATGAAGTCAAATTCGAAGCAGGCTGCCACAACGGGAATGCTGTGCACCGAACCGCCAATGACGATCAGGGCATCGGTCTCGCCAGTGGCTTCGATGCCTTGCTTGAGGCGGTCGGAATACTTCTTGTTGTCCTTGAACTTCAAGGCATCGACCGGCAGCACTTCCTGGCCCAGCTCGAAGCGCCCTTCGGCGTCGAGGAAAGCATCCAGGCGAGCCCGGGCGCCAATGCGGTGATGGTGGCCACACTTGGGGCACACGTTGACATTGGCTTCCAGGTCATTTTTGTAGAGCACCGTTTCGCACGACGGGCATTTGACCCACAGCCCCTCGGGCACCTGCCGACGCTCGGACGGGTCGGTGGGTTGAATCTTGGGGGGCAGCAGTTTTTCAAGCCAGCTCATGTCAGGCTCCTTTCAAGGAATCCAGGGCCGCGCGGATCTCAGCGATGAAATCACTGGCGGCCTTCACCACGGTTTCGGGCGATTGCGTTTCCAGCAACTGCACGAGGCGTGAACCAATCACCACGGCATCCGACACCGCGGCCACCGCCTTGGCGGTCGCGGCATCACGGATGCCGAAGCCGACGCCCACGGGCGTGTTCACATGGGATTTGATCAGCGGCACCATCCGGGCCACCGCGTCGGTGTCCAGGTGGCCAGCGCCGGTCACGCCCTTGAGCGACACGTAGTACACATAGCCACTGGCCACCTTGCCGACCTGCGCCATGCGCTCCTCGGTCGAAGTGGGGGCCAGCAGAAAAATGGGGGCCAGGTCGACCGCATTCAAGCGGGCCGCGAACTCTTCGCACTCTTCGGGTGGGTAGTCCACGACCAAGACACCATCCACACCCACGGCCTTGGCATCCTTGACAAAAGCACCGTCGCCCAGGCGATGGTCATAGGCTTCAATCGGATTGGCATAGCCCATCAGCACGACCGGCGTGGTCGTGTTGCGTTCGCGAAAACGCTTCACGTCGGCCAGCACATGCTTGAGCGAAATGCCTTTGACCAAAGCGCGCTCGGAGGCTTTCTGAATGACCGGGCCATCGGCCATCGGGTCAGAGAAGGGCACGCCCAACTCGATCACGTCGGCACCGGCATCGGCCATGGCCCACATCAGCTCGGGCGTCAGTTCGGGGAAAGGATCGCCACAGGTGATGTAGGGAATCAGTGCTTTGCGACCCTGGTCGCGCAGGACGGCAAAGGTGGCATCAATGCGCTTGCTCATGCCTGGGCGCCCTTCACGGCCACGCCGCGCTGCGACGGGCGATCGTAAAACTCGGTGCCCGACAGGTCGGCCACGGTGCCGATGTCCTTGTCGCCACGGCCGGACAGGTTGACCAGGATGTGCTGGTCGGGACGCATGGTGGGGGCCAGCTTCATGGCGTAAGCCACCGCGTGGCTGGATTCCAGCGCCGGGATGATGCCTTCGGTGAGGCACAAGTGGTGGAAGGCTTCCAGCGCTTCCTTGTCGGTGATGCCGACGTATTCGGCCCGGCCGATGTCCTTCAGGTAGGCATGCTCGGGACCAACGCCGGGGTAGTCCAGGCCGGCCGAAATCGAATGCGTCTCGGTGATCTGGCCGTTCTCGTCTTGCAGCAGGTAAGTGCGGTTGCCGTGCAGCACGCCCGACACGCCCTTTTGCAGCGACATCGAGTGCTTGCCGCTGTTGCCGCCCTCACCCGCCGCTTCCACACCGATCAGGCGCACGTTTTCGTGGTTGATGTAGGGGTAGAAGATGCCCATGGCGTTGCTGCCGCCGCCCACGCAGGCGACCACGGCGTCGGGCTGGCGGCCAATCTTGACCGGCATCTGCGTGAGGCACTCTTCACCAATCACGCTTTGGAAGTCGCGCACCATGGCCGGATAGGGCGAGGGGCCCGCCACCGTGCCGATGATGTAGAAGGTGTTTTCGACGTTGGTGACCCAGTCGCGCATGGCTTCGTTCAGCGCGTCTTTCAGGGTGCGGCTGCCCGAATCGACCGGCACCACCTTGGCACCCAGCAAATGCATGCGGTACACATTGGGCGACTGGCGCTTGACGTCTTCCGAGCCCATGTAGACCACGCACTCCATGCCGTAACGCGCGCAGATGGTGGCCGTGGCCACGCCATGCTGGCCCGCGCCGGTCTCGGCGATCACACGAGGCTTGCCCATGCGCTTGGCCAACAAGGCCTGGCCGATGGTGTTGTTGATCTTGTGCGCACCAGTGTGATTGAGGTCTTCACGCTTGAGGTAGATCTGCGCACCGCCCAGCTCACGACTGATCCGCTCGGCGTGATAAATCGGGCTGGGACGCCCGACAAAGTCGGCCAACTCGCGCTTGAACTCGGCGATAAATTCCGGATCGTAACGGTAGTGCTCGTAGGCGCTCTTCAGCTCGTCCAGCGCGTGGATCAGCGTCTCGGAGACGAACTTGCCACCGTAAGGACCGAAATGACCCTTGGCGTCGGGCTGTTGATAATTCAGCATAGCTCTCTAAACATTCGTCAATCAATCCGCACGGGGCTGATGGGTTTCGGCACATTGCCGATCGGCCGCCCGCACGGCCTGACAGAACTGGCGCATCAGCGCGGCATCCTTGATGCCCTTGCTCACTTCCACACCAGAACTCACATCCACGGCCCAGGGCCGCACCTTCATCACGCCATCGGCCACATTGCCGGGGTTCAGACCCGCTGACAGGATCATGGGGCACGGCAGTTGCGGAGGCAACCAGGACCAGTCAAACACTTCCCCGCCGCCCCCATACCCTTCCACATGGGCATCGACCAACATGGCCTGGGCTTTGGAAAACTGCTGAGCGAAGTCTAACAAATTGAAACCGCTTGCCATGCGGGCAGCCCTGATGTAGGGGTGTCCAGAATTCTCACATTGCGCAACCGACTCGTCACCGTGGAACTGCAACAAGGCCTGGGGCAGCATGGCGATGGCTTCGCGCACGAAAGAGTTGCCTGCATTGACCAGCAGCAAAACCGGGGTCACGAACGGCGGCAACTGCCGAGCCAAGGTTTGGGCACAGGCCAAAGTCACGTGACGGGGGCTTTTTTCATAGAGCACGAAGCCCACAGCGTCCACCCCGGCATCAACAGCGGCATCGACATCGGACTCACGTGTCAGTCCGCAAATTTTGATGCGGGTGCGGTGGTCGGCAGGCAAAGTGCGAAAAGGGGTCATGTCCGATCAATCAGGAAGCCAGTGCAAAGCGGGCACGCCAGAAGGCAAGCCCCACCCCTCATCGTAGCGCGGACCCAGAAAATACAAGCCCTCAGGGGCAAAGGTGGCCGCAGCAATCTTGCGGTCTCTGGCATCGAGAACGGCCTGCATCCAAGAGGCTGGCTGGGCGCCCGTGCCCACCGCCACGAGGCACCCCATGAGGTTGCGGATCATGTGGTGCAAAAAGGCCGTGCCCTCGAAATCAAACCGCCAGTAGATGCCTTCGGCGCCCGGGCCCAAGATGCCGCGTCGATCCACACCGCCTGAAGAAGGCGTCCGCTCGGCTGCCCCGCCGCAACGACGGATAGAAATCTCGCGCAAGGTTTTGACGGGCGTGGGCGACTGGCATTGGGATGATCGGAAGGAGCTGAAATCATGCTCACCGATCAGGCAGGCGCTGGCGGCGACCATGGCGGCCTGGTCCAGCGGCCGAAACACCCAGCCGACCTGCCCGGACTCCAGGGCGGGCCGAACGGGTGCTTCAAGCAGGATGTAGACGTAACGTCGGCCAATGGCGCTTTTCCGTGCATGGAAGCCGTCCGGCACCTCGGCGGCCCATTGCACGGCGATGTCCGGGGGCAAGAAAGCGTTGGTGCCCCGAACCCACGAAAAGGGCTCGCGCTGCAAGAGTGTGTCCAGGTGAACCACCTGGTTGATGCCATGCACGCCCGAATCAGTGCGGCCCGCGCACATGACCCGGGTAGGTTGCGTGGCGAAGGCGGACAAGGCTGACTCCAGCGCGTCTTGCACCGTGCCGCCACCGACCTGGCTTTGCCAGCCTTTGTAGGCCGTGCCTCGGTAAGAAACGCCGAGGGCGACCCGGCGGGTCGCCCTCGGCTGCTCACTGCTCATGAGACGAGGTCAGCTCAAGGTGTCCAGCATGGACTTGGCCTTGACCTGCAATGCACCAGTGGCGTTGGCCACCACTTCTTGAAGCAGTTCACGTGCGCCATCGACATCACCGATCTGGCGGAACTCTTCGGCCAATTCGAACTTGCGTTCCATGGGATCCAAAGGTGGCGACAGGTCGTCGTCCAGAGCCAGCCCGTCGGCGGCAGGCTCTGGCGCAGGAGCGTCCAGGTCCAGATTAAGGTCACCCAAATCGAACGCGCCAGTGGACGACGCCACGGGGGCTGGCGCAGGCGCAGCAGGCTCCAGGGGCAAATCGAAGTCCAGCGCGTGCAGCTCTTCAATCGCCGGAGCGGCAGCCACCGGCGGCTCGGCTGGCAGGTCCAGCGAAGGCATGTCAGCAAAGGCATCGAACTGCAGCGCAGGCTTCTCAACCGGGAACTCGGGCTCGGACAAAGGCGCTGGCGCCGAGATGTCCAGATCAAGATCCAGGTCCACCAACTCACCAGCGGGCTCCATGGGTGCCGTTTCCGGGCTGTCCAGGTGCATGGGGGTCGGCATCACCGAGTGGGGAATGGTGCTGGCACCCAAGGAATCGAGGGGCGACTCAACGCTCAAAGGTGCGCTGGACGACGGCTGCCCACCCGGCTGGTACAAGGGGTTTTCAGGATCGATGCCCAGGCCCATTTCCTGTGCCTTGGCCCAATCCTCGCCATGCCCACCAGTCAGGTTGAACAACTGCGACGCCAACTGCTCGTAGCCCTTGGTGTCGCGGCGCTTGGCATAGACCTCCAGCAACTTGGTGCGGATGGCCAAACGCTCAGGCGTGCTGCGCAGTGCTTCCTTGAGGATTTCTTCGGCCTGGAGGTCGCGGCCGTAGGCCAAGTACACATCGGCCTCAGCCACGGGATCAACGTCACCGATGGCGTCCAGTTGACTGAGCGAGTAGCTCATGGAGGACGGCGCACCCGTGGCATCGCGGGTATCGACGCGTTGCCCGCCGCTGGCACCAAAGAAGGAATCGGGCTGCAGGCGGCTTTCGAGGAACGAGGTCTCGCCTGTGTCGGAGCGGCGACGTGAACGCAGGAACATGGCCACGCCAGCCAACAGGGCCACCGCAGCCCCCACGCCGGCCAGGAGCATGGGGTTGAGCGATTCGAGCAAACCGGGCGCTTCAGGCTCGGGCACAGGAATGGCGGCCGGCTTGGACATGGTCAGCCCTGGCATCGTCTCCGAGGCGGTGGGTGCTGCCTCGGAGGCGGCATTGGCCACGCTGGTCGCCGCTTGGGATACCGCCGAAGCGACCTCAGAGGCGGCAAGCGCGGCAGCCGATGCCGTGGAGGCGACCAGCGCTGGCGCGCTCGGCACCGGAACTGGTGCGGGAGGCACCAAGGCTGGCGCCGCCACAGACGCCACAGGCGCTGGCTTGGAAGGCGCTGGCGCGGCAACAGGGGCAGGCGCGGGCTTGACCACGGGGGCTGCTGGGACTGTGGCAGCTTTTTCCTTCAGCTTGCGCAGATCGTCCAGATTCTTGGACAACTCGGCCACGCGGGCTTCGTTTTCCTTTTGAGCGCGGGCCTTGGCCAGGCGGTCTTCGGTGGCTGGTGCCGAGGCCTTGCTGCTCAAACCACCTTTGCTCAGGGTGAGCTTGTCAGGGGTCGGTGCTGCGGACTGCTTCTGATCCTTGACCTCGGCCTCGACCTTGCCTGCCGCCTGACGTTGGGGTTTTTCAGGCGCCGTCGCGTTGACCGCGCCAGCCAGCCGCTGACGGTAAGCAGCGAAGTCGGCACTTTGCGCCACGATGACCTGACGCGCCTCAACGGGTGTCGTCGCCTTGGCCTGCTCGGCCGTGGGCATGTTCAACACCACGCCCGACTTCAGGCGGTTCATGTTGTCGCCCTGGAAGGCTTGCGGGTTGTTGCGGTACAGCCCAACCAACATTTGGTCGAGCGACACACCGGCCACTGGATGCTCGCCTGCGATTTTTGACAGTGAGTCACCGCGTTGAACACGGATGCTCTGCGCAGGGCGCGCAGGGGCAGAAGCACGTTCGGCCACAGGCTCAGCGGGGACCGGGGCAGGCGCCGGTGAAGGTGAAGGCGCGCTGGCGGCGCTGGCCACAGGCGCTGGTTTGGTGCGGGGCTTGGGCGCCGCCTCAACGACGGGCGCTAGCGACTTGGGCGCTGCCGCAGCAGGCACGGGCGCAGGCTCCGGCGCCGAGGCAGGCCGAGGCGCTGGCGCCACCGAATCCATCGTGGTGGGCGCAACGGCCTGAGCCGGCGTGCGGGTGGACGGAGGATCGAAAAGCAAGGTGTATTCGCGCACCAGGCGGCCAGAAGACCAGGCCAGGTCCAGGATCACGTCGATGAAGGGCTCCTGAACAGAGCGGTCGCTGGTGATCTTGAGGAACGAGCGCCCATCCGTGCGGCGTTGCAGCACGATGCTGGTGGTGCCGAGCACCTGGTTGTAATCAACCCCGGCAGCACGGTAGGTTTCTGGCGAAGCAACCTTCACCTGCAGTGACGCGCTCTCTTCGGGCGTCAGGCTGGTGATGTCGATTTCGGCACGCAGGGACTCGCCCAGCGCGGACTGCACGTTTAAACGTCCGAGCCCCAGCGCCCACGAGGCAGCCGGAAGCAGAGACAAAGCGGCACAAGCCGCAGCGACAGCAACCCGATTCAAGGCAAATCGCCCCACGGACAACGAATGATCTTTCAAGGCGTCTCCCAAGTCGTCATTGAGTCATTGAATTGACCCATAAGCTCACCCCAATCCAGGACAGATTCGGACGCGAACCCGCACCTGCAGACGGTACGCAGCAGAAAACACAATAGCATCAAGCAGATACGGTGACAAGCTCATGCAAATACTGATCTGATCAGGCTGATACCTGTGCCAGCCTTGCAGTCAATCGCGGCCGCCATTGTCGCCCCGGGGCAACAACAACTGTTACGAACTTTGTTTCAATCCGTTGTAACAGGGGCGTGCTTACAACAGCTTGAGGCCTGTCAGGCATCCAACAGGATGCGCAGCATGCGGCGCAGCGGTTCAGCCGCGCCCCACAGCAGCTGGTCGCCAATGGTGAAAGCGCCCAAGTATTCAGGGCCCATGGCCATTTTGCGCAGGCGCCCGACCGGGATGGTCAGGGTGCCCGTCACGGCCACGGGGGTCAGGTCCTGGATGGTGGCTTCACGTGTGTTGGGCACCACTTTCACCCACTGGTTGTCGGCCGCGATCATGGCCTCGATGTCCGCCAAAGGCACGTCCTTCTTGAGCTTGAAGGTCAGGGCCTGGCTGTGACAGCGCATGGCGCCGATGCGCACGCAGAAACCATCGACGAGCACGCCTTTTGGGGCATCCTTGCCAAAGGCTTCGCCAAAGCCCAGGATCTTGTTGGTCTCGGCGCCGCCCTTCCACTCTTCCTTGCTCATGCCATTGCCCAGGTCCTTGTCGATCCAGGGGATGAGCGAGCCGCCCAGGGGCGCGCCAAAGTTGGCGATCTCGGCTTCGGACAGCGAACGTTGCTTGGCGATGATCTTGCGGTCGATCTCCAGGATGGCGCTCTTGGGGTCGTCCAGCAAAGGCCGCACTTCAGCGTTGAGCGTGCCAAATTGCGTGAGCAGCTCGCGCATGTGTTGCGCGCCGCCGCCCGAGGCAGCCTGGTAGGTCTGGGTGGACATCCACTCGACCAGACCGGCCTTGTACAGCGCCCCCACGCCGATCAGCATGCAGCTGACGGTGCAGTTGCCACCGATCCAGTTGTTGCCGCCCTTGGCCAACGCGCTCTTGATGACGGGCAGGTTCACCGGGTCAAGCACGATGACGGCATCGTCATTCATGCGCAAGGTAGAGGCGGCGTCGATCCAGTGGCCCTTCCAGCCGGTGGCGCGCAACTTGGCAAAGACATCGCTGGTGTAGTCACCGCCCTGGGCGGTGATGATGATGTCGCAGCGCTTGAGTTCAGCGATGTCGTACGCGTCTTTCAGCGTCGTTTCATTTTTGGCCGTGGCGGGGGCTTTGCCACCCGCGTTGCTGGTGCTGAAGAACAGCGGCTCGATCAAGGCGAAATCACCCTCGGCCTGCATGCGGTCCATCAGCACCGAGCCGACCATGCCGCGCCAACCGACCAAACCCACTAATTTCGTTGCCATTTTGTAATCCTTCTGGCCCGGCTCAGCCCCGGGCTTGCTTGTCATCTGAACGTTTTTTCAACCTTGGCGCGACAGCGCAGCCAGCACGGCCCCACCCATCTCGGCCGTGCCCACTTTGCGCGTGCCTTCGCTGTAGATATCACCCGTGCGCAGGCCTTGCTCCAGAACCGTCTGCACAGCCGCTTCGATGCGGCAGGCGGCGGCTTCCTGGTTCAGGCTGAAGCGCAACATCATGGCCGCGCTCAGGATGGTGGCCAGGGGGTTGGCCACGCCCTTGCCGGCGATGTCGGGCGCCGAGCCGTGGCTGGGCTCGTACAGCCCCTGGCCCTTGGCGTTCAGCGAGGCCGAAGGCAGCATGCCGATCGAGCCGGTCAGCATGGCGGCCGCGTCAGAAAGGATGTCGCCGAACATGTTGCCGGTGAACAGCACGTCGAACTTCTTGGGCGCCTTGACCAGTTGCATCGCGGCGTTGTCCACGTACAGGTGGTCGAGCTCGATGTCAGGGTATTGGGCGTGCACTTCAATGACGATGTCCTTCCAGAACTGGAAGGTCTCGAGCACATTGGCCTTGTCGACGCTGGTGACGCGCTTGCTGCGTTTGCGAGCAGCCTGGAAGGCGACGTGGGCGATGCGCTCGATTTCCGGGCGCGAATAGCGCATGGTGTCAAAGGCCTCTTCGGCGCCCTGGAACTCACCGTCCGGGCTCAAACGGCGGCCTCGGGGTTGACCAAAGTAGATGTCGCCCGTCAACTCGCGGATGATCAGGATGTCCAGGCCAGCGACCAACTCGGGCTTGAGGCTGGAGGCGTGTGTGAGCTGCGGATAGCAGATCGCGGGGCGGAAATTGGCGAACAAGCCCATGCTCTTGCGCAGGCCCAGGATGGCTTGCTCGGGGCGCAGGGGGCGGTCCAGCTTGTCGTACTTCCAGTCACCGACCGAGCCGAACAGCACGGCATCGGAATCCATGGCCAGCTTCAGGGTGGCCGGCGGCAGCGGGTGGCCGTGGGCGTCGTAGGCGGCGCCGCCGACCTTGGCCTCTTCCATCTCGAAAGGCAAATCAAGCGCCTTGAGCACCTTGACGGCCTCGGTAACGATTTCGGGGCCGATGCCATCGCCCGGCAAAACTGCAATCTTCATGACCATGGTGCGTGTTGGATTTTAAACGATGCGGTGGTTGAGCCAGGGCTTTTGCGCCAGGCGCTCGGCTTCGAAAGCCTTGATCTTGTCGGCGTGGCGCAGGGTCAGGCCGATGTCGTCAAAACCATTGAGCAGGCAGAACTTGCGGAAGGGCTGCACGTCGAAGGCCAGCTCGGTGCCATCGGGCTTGACGACCACCTGGCGCTCCAGGTCGATGGTCAGCTCGTAGCCGGGAAACACCAGCGCTTCGTTGAACAGATTGTCGACCTGCAACTCGCTCAGTTGAATCGGCAGCAGGCCGTTCTTGAAGCTGTTGTTGTAGAAGATGTCAGCAAAGCTGGGCGCGATCATGGCGCGAAAGCCATACTGGTCGAGCGCCCAGGGCGCGTGCTCACGGCTGGAGCCGCACCCAAAGTTCTTGCGCGCCAGCAGCACGGACGCGCCCTTGTAGCGCGGCTGGTTCAGCACAAAATCCGGGTTCGGCTTGCGTGTGGCTGGGTCCTGGCCGGGCTCGCCGGCGTCCAGGTAGCGCCATTCGTCGAACAAGTTGGGGCCGAAACCCGTGCGCTTGATCGACTTCAGGTATTGCTTGGGGATGATGGCGTCGGTGTCGACGTTTTCCCGGTCCATCGGGGCCACGAGCCCCTTGTGAATGCGAAATGCTTGCATGAGGAAGTTCTTACTTCTGGGCGGCGCCCGAGATCTTGCCACCGACCTTTTCGATGTCCTGGCCAAAACCTTGCATCGTGTTGCAAGCACTCAAGGACAGAGCGGCAATCAGGGCAGCAAACACAACGGTCAAAGAAGCAAAGCGTTTCATGACGGGAACTCCAGAAAATGAATGGATGGGTGGTTCAGGCGATGCGACGCACATCGACAAAATGGCCTTGCATGGCCGCCGCTGCCGCCATCGCGGGGCTGACCAGGTGGGTGCGGCCGCCCGCCCCCTGGCGGCCTTCGAAATTGCGGTTGCTGGTGGACGCGCAGCGCTCGCCGGGCTCCAGGCGGTCGGCGTTCATGGCCAGGCACATGGAGCAACCAGGCTCGCGCCACTCAAAGCCCGCGGCCTTGAAGATCACATCCAATCCTTCGCGCTCGGCCTGCTCCTTGACCAGGCCGGAGCCAGGCACGACCAAGGCCAGCTTGATGTTGGAGGCCACTTTGCCGCCAATTCGCTTGACCACGGCGGCCGCTTCGCGCATGTCTTCGATGCGCGAGTTGGTGCACGAGCCGATGAAGACCTTGTCCACCAGGATGTCGTTGATGGCCTTGTTGGGCTCCAGCGCCATGTACCGCAGCGCGCGCTCCATGGCGGAGCGCTTGTTGGGATCTTTTTCCTTGTCGGGATCGGGCACGCGGTCGTCGATGGACAGGACCATCTCGGGCGAGGTGCCCCAGGTGACTTGCGGCTTGATCTGGCTGGCGTCCAGCTCAAGCACGGTGTCGAAGTGCGCGTCAGGGTCGGACTGCAGGGTGCTCCAATAGGCCACGGCCTGGTCCCACTCGACACCGATGGTGGGCGAGAAGGGGCGGCCCTTGACGTAGTTGATGGTGGTGTCGTCCACCGCCACCAGACCCGCGCGCGCGCCGCCTTCGATGGCCATGTTGCAGACCGTCATGCGGCCTTCCATGCTCAGGGCGCGGATGGCGTTGCCGGCGAATTCAATGGTGTAGCCGGTGCCGCCCGCCGTGCCGATCTTGCCGATGATGGCCAGCACGATGTCCTTGGCACTGCAACCCCTCGTCAAGGTGCCTTCGACCTTGATCAGCATGTTCTTGGCTTTTTTGGCCAGCAGCGTTTGCGTGGCCAGCACATGCTCGACCTCGGAGGTACCGATGCCATGCGCCAGCGCGCCGAAGGCGCCGTGCGTGGACGTGTGGCTGTCGCCGCAGACCACGGTCATGCCGGGCAAGGTGGCGCCCTGCTCTGGGCCGATGACGTGGACGATGCCCTGGCGCTTGTCACTCATCTTGAACTGGGTGATGCCCACGCGGTCGCAATTGGCGTCCAGCGTGTCGACCTGCAGCTTGGAGATGGGGTCGGCGATGCCTTGGCTGCGGTCGGTGGTGGGCACGTTGTGGTCGCTCACTGCCAGATTGGCCGACAAGCGCCAGACCTTGCGGCCAGCGATGTTCAGGCCCTCGAAGGCCTGGGGGCTGGTCACTTCGTGCACCAGATGGCGGTCGATGTACAGCGTGACCGTGCCATCGTCTTCGGTGTGGACGACGTGCTCGTCCCAGATTTTGTCGTAAAGGGTGCGTCCCATGGGGTGTCTACAGCGCTTTTTCGAGGAAAAAGATGAAGATTTTATGCCATGGGGACGAAAAAAAACCCCGGTATGAACCGGGGTTTTTTGCAGAAGGGCTTTTAAGCGATCAACGCTGAGCCATCGGCTTGACGTCGCGCTTTTCAGCGCCCACGAACAACTGACGAGGACGGCCAATCTTGTACTCAGGATCACCGATCATTTCGTTCAGTTGGGCAATCCAGCCCACCGTGCGGGCCAGCGCGAAGATGGCCGTGAACAGCGGCACGGGGATGCCGATGGCGCGCTGCACGATGCCCGAGTAGAAGTCAACGTTCGGGTACAGCTTGCGCGACACGAAATACTCGTCTTCCAGGGCGATTTTTTCCAAAGCCATGGCCAGCTTGAACAGCGGATCGTTTTGCAGACCCAGTTCGGCCAGCACTTCGTGGCAGGTTTCGCGCATCAGCTTGGCACGCGGGTCGTAGTTCTTGTACACGCGGTGACCGAAGCCCATCAGCTTGACGCCGGAGTTCTTGTCCTTGACCTGGGCAATGAAGTCGCCGATCTTCTCGACGCCGCCATTCTTCTGGATTTCTTCCAGCATGTTCAGGGCGGCTTCGTTGGCGCCACCGTGAGCGGGGCCCCACAGGCAGGCCACGCCCGCAGCGATGGCCGCGAACGGATTGGTGCCGGACGAACCGCAAAGGCGCACGGTCGAGGTCGAGGCGTTTTGCTCGTGGTCGGCGTGCAGGATGAAGATGCGGTCCATGGCGCGCACCAGCACTTCATTGGGCTTGTAGTCCTCGCAAGGCGTGGCAAACATCATCCGCATGAAGTTCTCGGTGTACGAGAGGTCGTTCTTCGGGTAGATGTAAGGCTGGCCAACGGTGTACTTGTAGGCCATGGCCACAAGCGTAGGCATCTTGGCGATCAGGCGGATCGCGGCAATCTTGCGGTGCTCGGGGTTATTGATGTCGGTGCTGTCGTGGTAGAAGGCCGACAAAGCGCCGACCAGACCCGTCATGACGGCCATCGGGTGCGCGTCGCGGCGGAAACCACGCAGGAAAAACTGCATCTGCTCGTTGACCATCGTGTGGTTGGTCACGCTTTCCACGAACTCTTCCTTCTGGCCTGCGTTGGGCAGTTCGCCATTCAGCAGGAGGTAGCAGGTTTCCAGGAAGTCGCAGTTGGTGGCCAACTGCTCAATCGGGTAGCCGCGGTAGAGCAACTCGCCCACGTCGCCATCGATGTAGGTGATTGTCGAATTACAGGAAGCTGTCGACAGGAAACCAGGGTCGTAGGTGAACTTGCCAGTTTGGGCGTACAACTTGCGGATGTCGATCACGTCAGGGCCAATGGAGCCTTTGTAGATCGGCAGGTCCATGTTGGGGCTGCCATCGGAAAACGACAGCGTGGCTTTCACGTCGGACGGGGTCATGCTCATGAGCGCTCCTAGAGGGGTCGAGTCTTGCGAATGGGTCTTAATGATCGGAAAATGACACGGGTGCCTTGGGAGGCAGCCGGGAGGCACCGGCGGCATGCATTAGCTCCAACACTTGGCGGACTTCCGGCGTGTCCAGAGCACTTTCAGGCTGCTTGCGCGCCAAAAAGAGATCCAACAGGTCATTGTCAGCCAAGTCCATGAGCTCATGCAAACCCTGTACCAGCGCGGTGGTGAGGTTTTCACCGTGCAGCTCGAAAAACCGGTCAATGAAGAGGTCATTTTCGAGCAACCCTCGCCGACAGCGCCAACGCAGACGCCTCAATTCGTCCGCGTCGGGCACAAGCCCAGGAACAGAGGGCTGGGGCGTCAAGGTCAGGGTCATGGACAAATGCGGGTCAAAGCGGGATCAAACGGCGCGACGCACCATCAGTTCCTTGATTTTGCCAATGGCCTTCGTGGGGTTCAGGCCCTTGGGGCACACGTCCACGCAGTTCATGATGGTGTGGCAACGGAACAGGCGATACGGGTCTTCCAGGTTGTCCAGGCGCTCGGCCGTGCCTTGGTCGCGGCTGTCCGCGATGAAGCGGTAGGCTTGCAGCAAACCGGCGGGGCCCACGAATTTATCTGGGTTCCACCAGAAACTGGGGCAACTGGTGGAGCAGCTGGCGCACAGGATGCACTCGTACAGGCCGTCGAGCTCTTCGCGCTCTTCGGGCGACTGCAGGCGCTCTTTGTCTGGCGGCGGGTCGTCGTTGACCAGGTAAGGCTTGATCGAGTTGTACTGCTTGAAGAACTGGGTCATGTCGACGATCAAATCGCGCACGACGGGCAGGCCCGGCAGCGGCTTCAGGACGATGTCACCCGGCAGCGTCAGCATGTTGGTCAGGCAGGCCAGACCGTTCTTGCCGTTGATGTTCATGCCATCCGAACCGCAAACGCCTTCACGGCATGAGCGACGGAACGACAGCGTGGGGTCGACCGCCTTGAGCTTGATCAAGGCGTCGAGCAGCATGCGCTCCTGACCGTCGAGTTCGACCTCGATGGTCTGCATGTAAGGCTTGACATCCTTGTCCGGATCGTAGCGGTAGATTTTGAAAGTGCGCTTCATGATGCTGTCCTAAATCAGAACGTCCGGACCTTCGGGGGAACAGATTCCACCGTCAGCGGTTGCAGGTTCACAGGCTTGTACTCCATGCGGTTGCCTTCGGAGTACCACAGCGAGTGCTTCATCCAGTTTTCGTCGTCGCGGTTGGGAAAGTCGTCGTGGGCATGGGCGCCACGGCTTTCCGCACGGGTAGCGGCAGCCACCATGGTGGCTTGCGCCGCTTCGATCAGGTTCTCAACTTCCAACGCCTCGATGCGGGCGGTGTTGAAGACCTTGGAGTTGTCTTTCAGGCCAATGCTCTTGACGCGCTCACGCAAGGCGGCGATTTGCCTGACGCCCTCGTCCATCGTCTTTTGGGTGCGAAACACGCCAGCGTAATTCTGCATGGAGGCACGGATGTCGTTGGCCACGTCTTGCGAGTACTCGCCATTCGTGGCGCCGTCCAGGCGGGCCAGGCGGGCCAGCGTCTTGTCGGCAGCGTCCTTGGGCAGAGGCTTGTGGTGCTTCGACTTGAGGTTGAAGTCGACGATGTGGTTGCCGGCCGCGCGACCGAACACCAACAGGTCGAGCAGCGAGTTGGTGCCCAGGCGATTGGCGCCGTGCACCGACACGCAAGAGCATTCGCCCACGGCGTACAGACCGTTGATGATTTCGTTGTGCTTGCGGTTTTCGCCAACACCCGCGGGGACGACCACTTGACCATAGACGTTGGTCGGGATGCCGCCCATCTGGTAGTGGATGGTGGGCACCACAGGAATCGATTCCTTGGTGATGTCGACGTTGGCGAAGTTGTGGCCGATCTCTTGCACCGAAGGCAGGCGCTTGTGGATGGTCTCGGCACCCAGGTGGGTCATGTCCAACAGGATGTAATCCTTGTTGGGGCCGCAGCCTCGGCCTTCCTTGATTTCCTGGTCCATGGAGCGGGACACGAAGTCGCGC
>NZ_JACMNS010000210.1 GCF_014378415.1 Aquabacterium sp. | reverse complement strand
TGCATCGAGATGGAGCCATCCGAGCAGGTGGTGTGGTTGTGAAAGTCACCAGCAACATAGTTGCCAGATGCCTTGGCAGCCGTGGCCAATGTGGGCGCACTGGCCAGGGTGGCTGCGCCAATGAACGAGATCACCGCGAGGGTGACCTGGCTCTTGCTGAATTTGAATTCCATGCTGACAGCTCCTAGTTCGATCTGAATTTGGCAAAACGCCGATAGACCGAAGAAGGTTAGGCACCAATCGTTACCTGACCGTGACTAAGGTTGCCGCCGGATGGTCCGATTTGCACCTTCCAGAAAAGCTGGCAGCCCATGGCCAATCAAACGGCTCAGTGCGCAAGAAGCTGCATTCATACATTTGTCGCCATCGCTTCATAGACTGAGCTCATATCCCCATCCACTGGAGTTCTGAATGAAGCTGTTACCTGCCATCTCTTTCCTGGTTGCCGTCGCTGCTGCACCCGCCATGGCTTCGGCCTCCACCGTGCTCTTGGATTTCGAACAAAACTGGCAATACGGCGATGCCATCGACAACGTTTACGCCGCCAACGGCGTGTCCTTCACCAATGTGCTGGGCGTGTCGAATGACAACGACTTCACTTATTACAGTGGCGCGCCTTCCATGGTCGGCGTTGCAATGGCACAACTTGATGGCGTGCTGAACACCACGGCCTTCCTGAACGTCGCCGCTGGTGTCGACAGCACCCTTTCTTTTTACTACGCCAGCCCATCCGAGGTTTTGGGCGCGGTGAAGGCTTACTCTGGCCTGAATGGCACCGGTGACCTGCTGGGCTCCTTCGATCTGGTGAGCAACGGCACGGGCTACGACGTCTGGACGTCCACAACTTTCAACTTCACAGGTGTCGCACGTTCGTTCGACCTGACGGGCAGCGCCAATGTCGTCGGGCTGGACAACATCAGCATCACTGCGGTGCCTGAGCCCGAAAGCTATGCTCTGGCTCTGCTGGGCCTCGGTTTGGTGGCAGCGTTGAGCCGCCGCACCAAGCCTCAGTAAGCCAGGTCAATAAGCCAGTTCAGTCGGTGGTCTGCCAGTCCAACTGGCAGGCCCCGGCGCGCCACTGCTTGAGCCACATCATCCCGACAATGGTCTTAGCATCGGTCAGCAAGCCTTGCTGCATCCACAGGTCCAACTCGTCGGCCGTGGCCGTGAACACATCCAGGAACTCGCCATCGTCCAGGTGGCGCTCACCCAGCGTCAAGTCATCGGCGAACCAGATCTCGATGATCTCGGTGGCATAGCCGATCACGGGGTGCATGATCCCGGCCTTGGCCCAGCGCTTGGCGCGGTAGCCGGTTTCTTCCCACAACTCGCGTTGCGCGCAAGCCAGTCCACCCTCGCCCGCGTCCAGCTTGCCAGCGGGGAACTCAATCATGGTCTGGCGCACGGGATAGCGGTACTGCCGCTCCATCACCAGGCCACCATCCGGCAGGATGCCAATGATCATCACCGCGCCAGGATGGACCACGTACTCGCGTGCAGCTTCACGGCCGTTGGGCAAACGCACGCGGTCTCGGCGCAGGTCGATGAAATGGCCTTGGTAGACCTTCGTCGATTCGATGGTCTCTTCGCGCAGGTGGTCGTCGTTGAAGGCTGGCGTGGGCTGGCTCATCATCAGGCAATCAGTTCAATGCACCGCGTTGCGGCGCAGATAGCGCCACACAAACCCCGGGAAGGCCAGGGTCAGGAACGTCAGCGTGCCCACAGCATAAAACTCCCAGCGCTGGGGGCTGGCTTGGCCCAACTGCCCCTCCAGGGCGCGCCCCAGGCCAAAGACCAGGCTGGCGTACACCAGCAACTCCAGCAGCCGCACGAAGAGCGACTTGGGCACCCTCGTGGGGCCCAGCAAGAAAAGGCGGTTATTCAGGAAAGGCGCGTTGGCCGCCAGGATGGCCACCGCCACCACGGCGAAGACCGCCCAAACCGGGATCAAACCGCCCATGCGCGATCAGCCTGCCAACGACTGAGTGATGGCGCGCGCGCACAAGGCCATCAGGCCGCCGGGCAAAATGCCCAGACCCAACACCGCGATGGCGTTGACCGACAGCAAGGCACGGGCTTCACCACTGGCCGTGACCGGTGTGTTGTCTGTGGGCTCATCAAAGTACATGACCTTGACGATGCGCAGGTAGTAGAAGGCGCCCACCAGCGACAACAGCACGGCGGCAATGGCCAACTGCAAGTGCAAGGCCGAACTGGTGGTGACCAGCGATTGCAGCACCGCCAACTTGGCGTAGAAACCCACGGTGGGCGGCAAGCCCGCCAGCGAGAACATGAAAATCGCCATCACGGCGGCCATCTGTGGGCTGCGCTTGTTCAGGCCCGCCAGGTCGGACACCTGCTCGGATTCAAAACCCGGGCGCGACAGGAACATGATGATGCCGAAGGTGCCCAAGGTGGTCAGCACATACGTCAGCACGTAGAACAAGGACGAGCCATAGCCATTGCTGGATGACAAGGTGTTGCCCGACACCACGCTGGGCACAAAGCCCAGCAGCATGAAGCCCAGTTGCGCAATGCCCGAATAGGCCAGCATGCGCTTGAGGTTGGTCTGCGCGATGGCCGCGAGGTTGCCCAGCGCCATCGAGGCCACGGCCAGGATCATCAGCATTTGCTGCCAGTCGGTGGCGGTGTTGATCAGTCCTTCCACTAGCAGGCGGATGGTGATCGCGAACGCGGCCAGTTTGGGCGCACCCGCCACCATCAAGGTGGCCGCCGTGGGCGCACCTTGGTAGACGTCAGGAATCCACATGTGGAAAGGCACGACGCCCAGCTTGAATGCCAAGCCAGAGACAATGAACACCAGGCCGAACACCAGCACTTGCTTGTTGATCTGGCCGGACAGCGTGGCCTTGTAGACCTCACCCAAGTCGAGCGATCCCGTGGCGCCGTACATCATCGACAGGCCATACAGCAGGAAGCCGCTGGCCAACGCACCCAGCACGAAATACTTCATGGCCGCTTCAGTCGATTGCGAATGGTCACGGCGCAAGGCCACCAGTGCGTACGACGACAGCGACATCAACTCCAGACCCAGGTAGATGGTCAGGAAGTTGTTGCCGATGATCATGATCGAGATGCCCAGCAAGGAGAACATGCTCAGGGTGAACAACTCGCCCTTGAGGATGTCGCGCGCGCCGGCATAGGTCTGCGAATAGACCAGGCTGGCCATCACGGCCAAGGTCGCGCACAGGCTCAGCAGGTGCCCCATCGGGTCGGTCACCACCATGCGCTGCATGGCGTAGCTGGAGCTGCTGACGTCCAACGCGCCCAGGTGCAGGCCAGCCACGGCAGCCAGCGACACCATGGTCAGGATGTAGGTCGGCAAGCGACGCGGGTGGGTCACGAAAAGATCCACCAGCGCGACCACGCAGGCCATGGCCAGCAACAAGATCTCGGGGGCGACCGCGAGCCAGTTCAGTTGTGTCATGTTGTTCTCGGGTCTTAGTTCAACTTGCTTTGTGCGACGTGCTTGAGCAGCTCGGTCACGGACACGTGCATCGCGTCGGTGAAAGGCTTGGGCTGGATGCCCATCCAAAGCACAGCAACGGCCAGGATGGCCATGATCAAAAATTCTCGTGCATTGAGGTCGGTCAGGCCACGCACATCGTCATTGGCGATGTCGCCCAGGTACACGCGCTTGTACATCCACAGCGTGTAAGCCGCGCCAAAGATCAGCGCAGTGGCGGCCAGCAGGCCGATGAGGAAGTCGAACTGCACGGCGCCCAGGATCACCATCCATTCGCCGACGAAACCCGCGGTGCCCGGCAGGCCGCAATTGGCCATCGAGAACAGCAAGGCAAAAGCCGCGAACTTGGGCATGGTGTTGACCACGCCGCCGTAGCTGGAAATCTCACGCGAGTGAACGCGGTCGTACAGCACGCCGATGCAAAGAAACATGGCGCTCGACACGAAGCCGTGGGCAATCATCTGCACCAGGCCGCCGGACATGCCCAGCTCGTTAAAGATGAAGAAACCCAGGGTGACGAAACCCATGTGCGCGATGGACGAATAAGCCACCAGCTTCTTCATGTCCTGCTGCACCAGGGCCACCAGGCCGATGTAGATCACGCCGATCAGCGACAGGGTGATCACCACGGGCGCGAACTCACGGCTGGCATCGGGCACGATGGGCAACATGAAACGCAGGAAGCCGTAGCAGCCCAGCTTCAGCATGATGGCGGCCAGCACGACCGAGCCACCGGTGGGTGCTTCAACGTGGGCATCGGGCAACCAGGTGTGCACTGGCCACATCGGCACCTTCACGGCAAAGGCCGCGAAGAAGGCACCGAACAGCAGGGCCTGGGCCAGGGCCGGCAAAGGCAGCTTGTGCCAAGTCTGGATGTCGAAACTGCCACCCGACTTGTAGTACAGGAAGATCAACGCGATCAGCATCAGCAGCGAGCCGAGCAGCGTGTACAAAAAGAACTTGAACGCCGCATACACGCGGCGTGGTCCGCCCCACACACCGATGATGATGTACATCGGGATCAGCGTGGCTTCAAAGAAGACGTAGAACAGCAGCCCATCGATCGCCGAGAACACGCCGATCATCAGGCCCGACAGGATCAGGAAGGCGCCGTAATACTGGTGCGGGCGGTCTTCAATGACTTGCCAGCCGGCCAGCACCACGATGATGGTGATGAAGGCCGTCAGCGGCACGAACCACATCGAGATGCCATCGACGCCCAGGTGGTAGAACACATTGAAGCGCTCGATCCATGACGATTTTTCGACGAACTGCATGGCTGCCGTGCTGGTGTCGAAATCCACCATCACCGGGATGGTGACCAGGAAGCCGACGATGGCGCCGATCAGCGCGATCCAGCGGGAGGCGTTGGCGTTTTCCTGACGGCCGATGGCCAGCAGCAAAGCCCCAAATGCCACCGGGATCCAGATGGCCAGAGAAAGGGTATTGGACATTGTTTGCATGAACTGGTCCCGCGCTCAATGGTGCATGAACACGAACCATGTCATGAGGGCGAACACCCCCAGGATCATGACCAGCGCGTAGTGGTAGAGGTATCCGGTCTGGAACAGGCGGACGAGAGAACTGATCAGCCCGACGAGCTTGGCAGAGCCATTCACGATCACGCCATCGATGATGGCCTCGTCGCCAACCTTCCAAAGGCCGCGGCCCAGCAGGCGGGCGCCAGCGGCCAGTACCTTTTCGTTGAACCAGTCGAGGTAGTACTTGTTCTCGCCGATCACGATCAGGGGGCGCAGCACGCGGGCAAAGAAGGCCGGGATCTGCGGGGCCACCATGTAGAACACGTAAGCCGTGACCACACCGCCCAACGCCAGCCAGAATGGCAGCGTGCTCAGGCCGTGCAAGGCCATGGCGGTGGCATCGTGGAACTCATGCGCCAACTCTTCCATCGCGGGATGGCGTTCCAGATCGACAAAGATCGCGCTCTTGAGGAAGTCGCCAAACAGCATGGGCTGGATGGTGAGCCAACCGATCACGACCGAGGGAATGGCCAACAGCACCAGCGGCACCGTCACCACCCAGGGCGACTCGTGCGGCGTGTGGGCGTGGTGATGGTCACCGTGGTGATCGTCTTCCGGCGGGAAAGGCTTGTGGTGGAAGTGCTCCTTGCCATGGAAGACCAGGAAGTACATCCGGAAGCTGTAGAACGCCGTCACGAACACCCCGGCAATCACGGCGAAGTAGGCAAAGCCTGCGGCCGGCAAATGGCTGGCGTGCACCGCTTCAATGATGCTGTCTTTGGAATAGAAGCCCGAGAAGAACGGCGTGCCGATCAGGGCCAGCGAGCCCAGCAAGGACGTGATCCAGGTGATGGGCATGTACTTGCGCAGGCCGCCCATGTTGCGGATGTCTTGGTCGTGGTGCATGCCCATGATGACCGAGCCGGCCCCCAGGAACAGCAACGCCTTGAAGAACGCGTGCGTCATCAGGTGGAACAGAGCCACGTTGTAGGCCGAGACGCCCAGGGCCACGGTCATGTAACCCAACTGCGACAGCGTGGAATACGCCACCACGCGCTTGATGTCGTTCTGAATGATGCCCAGAAAGCCCATGAACAGCGCCGTGATCGAACCGATCACCACGATGAAGTTCAGCGCGGCGTCGGACAGCTCGAACAGCGGCGACATGCGCGAGACCATGAAGATGCCGGCCGTCACCATGGTGGCAGCGTGGATCAGCGCAGAAATAGGGGTCGGGCCTTCCATCGAATCGGGCAGCCACACGTGCAGCGGGAACTGCGCCGACTTGCCCATCGCGCCGATGAACAGGCAGATGCAGATGACCGTGATCAGCGACCAGTCGGTCTTGGGCAGCGTCAAGGCGGCCAACTCGTGCGACTTGGCGAAGATCTCGGTGTAGCTCAAGGTGCCCGCGAAAGACACGATCAGGCCGATGCCCAGGATGAAGCCGAAGTCACCCACGCGGTTGACCAAAAAGGCCTTCATGTTGGCAAAGGTGGCCGTGGGCTTCTTGAACCAGAAGCCGATCAGCAGGTAAGACACCAGGCCCACCGCTTCCCAGCCGAAGAACAGCTGCAGCAGGTTATTGCTCATCACGAGCATCAACATCGAGAAGGTGAACAGCGAGATGTAGCTGAAGAAGCGTTGGTAGCCGTCGTCTTCTTGCATGTAGCCGATGGTGTAGATGTGCACCATCAGCGAGACGAAGGTCACCACGCACATCATCATGGCGGTGAGGCCATCGACCAAGAAGCCGACCTCCATCTTCAGCGACCCCAGCGTCATCCATTCGTAGACCGTCTGGTTGAAATAAGCACCGTCCTGGACCACCGCTTGCAGCGTCATGGCCGAGAAGATGAAGGCGATCAGGACACCGAGGATGGTCAACACGTGCGATCCGCGGCGGCCAATGGCTTTGCCGAACAGACCGGCGGCGATCGAACCCACCAGCGGTGCAAGGGGCACGACCAGCAGGTTGTTGAGAGTGAGCTCTGACATTGTTATGGTTCTCCTAGCGTCAGCCGATTAACCCTTGAGGGTGTCGAGCTCGTCCACGTTGATCGATTGCCGATTGCGGAACAGCACCACGAGGATGGCCAAGCCAATCGCCGATTCGGCGGCCGCCACCGTCAGGATGAAGAACACGAATACCTGTCCGTCCATGTCGCCCAAATAATGGGAGAAGGCGACGAAGTTCATGTTCACGGCCAACAGCATCAGCTCGATGGCCATCAGCAGCACGATCAGGTTCTTGCGGTTCAGGAAAATACCGATCACGGACATGGCGAACAAAATCGCGCCCAGTGACAAGTAGTGTCCAAGGGTCACAGCGGTCATGCCTGACCTCCAGCGGGGTTGGCGGGGGTTGTTGAATCCACGGGGGCGGCAGGCTTCTCGACGACAGCATCCACCTTGACGACACGCAGGCGGTCGGCCTTGGTGGCCTTGACCTGCTCGGCGGGGTTCTGATAGTGCGCGTCCTTGCGGCGACGCAAGGTCAGGGCGATGGCCGCGATGATGGCCACCAGCAGAATGACGGCGGCGATCTGCACGGGGAACAGGTAGTGCGTGTAGAGCTCGATGCCCAACGCCTTGGTGTTGGGGTACTTGGCCACGTCAGGCGGGAAGGCCTTGGGCTGGCCGAGGTCGAAGCCACGGGTCAGCACGAAAGCCATTTCCAGGGCGATGACCACACCGATCAGACCCGCCATCGGGAAGTGCTTCCAGAAGCCCTGGCGGATCGAGTCGATGTTGATGTCCAGCATCATCACCACGAAGAGGAACAGCACCATGACCGCCCCCACGTAGACGAGCACCAGCGCGATGGCCAGGAACTCGGCTTGCAGGAGCATCCAGATGCACGACGCGCTGAAGAAGGCCAGCACCAAGTGCAGGGCCGCACTGACCGGGCTTTTCGCAGTGATCACGCGAAAAGCCGCGAACAGGAGCACGAAGGAAAAAACGTAGAAGAGCGCAGTTAAGGTGTCCATGTGTTTGTCGGATCAGCGGTACTTCGCGTCCGCCTCCTTGCTGGCCGCGATTTCTTTTTCGTAGCGGTCGCCCACAGCCAGGAGCATGTCCTTGGTGAAGTACAAATCGCCACGCTTTTCGCCGTGGTATTCAAAAATGTGCGTCTCGACGATCGAATCGACCGGGCAGCTTTCTTCGCAGAAGCCGCAGAAGATGCACTTGGTCAGGTCGATGTCGTAACGCGTGGTGCGGCGCGAACCGTCGTCACGAACTTCGGACTCGATGGTGATGGCCATGGCCGGACAAACCGCTTCGCACAGCTTGCAGGCGATGCAGCGCTCTTCGCCGTTGTCATAACGGCGCAAGGCGTGCAGGCCACGAAAACGCGGCGACATGGGCGTCTTCTCTTCCGGAAACTGCACGGTGATGTGCGGCTTGAGGAGGTGGCGGCCCGTCAAGGCCAGGCCCTTGAACATCTCCGTGAGGAAGAAGCTCGAGACGAAACTTTTCAGTGAGGTTGCGGTGCTCATGATGGCGGCCCCTTACTTCCAGATGTTCCAGGGAGACATGATCCAGATCCCCACGATCACCAACCACACCAAGGTGATCGGGATGAAGATCTTCCAGCCCAGACGCATGATCTGGTCAAAACGGAAGCGAGGGAAGGAAGCCCGCACCCACAGGAACATGGTGACGATGAGGAAGGTCTTGCCGAACAGCCAGAACCAGCCGGGAATGAAGTTCAATGCGTGCACGGGTGCCAGCCAGCCGCCAAAGAACATGACGGCGGCCAAGGCCGACACCAGGATCATGTTGGCGTACTCGGCCAAGAAGAACATGGCGAACGACATGCCCGAATACTCGACCATGTGACCGGCCACGATTTCGGACTCGCCTTCCACCACGTCGAAGGGGTGGCGGTTGGTCTCGGCCAGACCAGAGATGAAGTACACGACCGTGATCGGCAGCAATGGCAGCCAGTTCCAGGACATGAAGCTCCAGCCCTCGCTGGCGAACATGCCCTTGTCCTGGCCAAGAACGATCTCGCTCATGTTCAGCGAGCCCGACACCATCAACACGATCACCAGGCAGAAGCCCATGGCGATCTCATACGACACCATCTGCGCCGAAGCCCGCATGGCACCCAGAAAGGCGAACTTGGAGTTGGACGCCCAGCCCGCGATGATCACGCCATAAACTTCCAGCGAGGTGATCGCCATCAGGAACAGCAGACCTGCATTGACATTGGCCAACGCGACCTCGGGGCCGAAAGGTATGACAGCCCAGGCGGCCAGGGCCGGCATGATGGTCATGACGGGACCCAGGAAGAACAGTCCCTTGTTGGCCGCCGACGGCACAATGATCTCCTTGAAGATCAGTTTGACAGCATCGGCGATGGGCTGCAGCAGACCGTAGGGACCCGTGCGGTTCGGACCAGGGCGCACTTGCGTCCAACCGATGAACTTGCGTTCCCACAAAGTCAGGTAAGCCACGCACAGCAGCAAGGGCAGCAGCACGAGCACGATCTTGATCAGCGCCCAGACCACGGGCCAGGCGCCTCCCAGGGCGCCCGCACCGGCTGTGTAAAAGGTATCGATCATGTGATGTTCCTTCGCCTCAGACCTTGTCGACACGGATGGCGCCGAATTGCGCACCCAGTGACGACGTCAAGGCATGGCCCGCAGGCACACGCACCACATTGGCGGGCAAGCTGGCGTCCAGCACCGCACCCAGCGTGGCCGACCCGTTGTCTTGCGAGACCCTCACCTGCGCACCATCGGCCAGGCCCAGCTCGGCCCACAAGGCCTTCGACAGGCTGACCACGGGCGCCTTGGCGTCAGCGGTCTGTTGCAGGGATTCGGAGCGGCGCACCAGCGCATCGGCGCTGTAGATGGGCACATCGGCGATGCGCTCCAGGCCACCAGTCGAGCCTTGCAGTTGGATGGTGGCCGTGCTCTGATTGGACAGGCGCGACGGGATCGATGCCAGGTCGCCCAAGGCGGCGGCGCGGACTTCTTCCGAGGTCTCGAACTCGAAGCCCGGGATGCTCAGCATGTTGCCCAGCACGCGCAGCACCTTCCACGCGGGACGCGTGTCGCCCAAGGGCTTGACCACGCCATGGAAGCTTTGCACACGGCCTTCGGCGTTCACGAAGGTGCCAGAGGTTTCGGAGAACGGCGCGATGGGCAGCAGCACATCGGCGTAGTCATTGGCGCCAGACTTGAAAGCCGACAGGGACACGACCATCTGCGCGCCATTGACCGCAGCGCGCGCAGCAACGGGGTTGGCCGCATCGAACTCGGGCTCGGCGTTGAACAGCAGCACGGCCTTGAGCTGGTTGCTTGAGAGCATCTGGCCGGCGTTCAAACCGCCCTGCTTGGGCTGGGCGCCCACGAGTTGCGCGCCGACGGTGTTGGCCGATTCGCCCAGGAAGCCGACAGTGGCACCGGTCTGCTCGCCGATCCAGTTCGCCAGGGCGTGCAAGGTCGAGGCTTGCGGATGGTTGGCGGCGGCGTTGCCGAGCAAGATGGCTTTCTTCTCGCCGGACAGCAGCGAGGAGGCCACAGCCCGGGCCGCGTCGGTGGCTGTGCCATTGGCGGGGATCGCCACGCCACGCTCAGTGGCGATGGCCACGGCGATGTCGGCCAGGGATTGCGCCCAGGCGCTCGGCGCCACGACGATGCGCTGAGCGATCGGCAGCAGCCAGTCGTCGGTGGTGGCACCGATGGCGGTGACCTGCGCACCTCGCTTGGCGGCATGGCGCAGGCGCGAGGCGAACAGAGGATGGTCTTTGCGCAGGAAGGAACCGATCACCAACACGCGGTCCAGGGTGGACAAGTCGGCGATGGGCAGGCCCAGCCAGGTCGCGCCCGGCGTGGCGGTGAAATCGGATTGGCGCAGGCGGGTGTCGACGTTGTCGCTGCCCAGGCCACGCATCAGCTGGCCCAACAGGTACAACTCTTCCACCGTACTGTGGGCCGTGCCCAGCGCGCCGATGGCGGCCGCACCGTGGTCGTTCTTCACGCCCTTCAGGCCATTGGCCACGTATTCCAGCGCCGTGGTCCAGTCGACCTCGCGCCATTGGCCGCCCTGCTTGAGCATGGGCTTGGTCAGGCGCTGGTCGCTGTTCAGTGCTTCGTAGCTGAAGCGGTCGCGGTCGGCAATCCAGCATTCGTTGACGGCTTCGTTTTCCAGCGGCACCACGCGCAACACCTTGCCGTTCTTCACTTGAACGATCAGGTTGGAACCGGTGGAGTCATGCGGCGACACGCTCTTGCGGCGCGACAGCTCCCAGGTACGGGCGCTGTAGCGGAAAGGCTTGCTGGTCAGGGCACCGACAGGGCAGATATCGATCATGTTGCCCGACAGTTCGGAATCAACGGTGTTGCCCACGAAGGTGGTGATTTCGGAATGCTCACCGCGGTGGATCATGCCGAGCTCCATCACGCCGGCGATCTCCTGGCCGAAGCGCACGCAGCGGGTGCACTGGATGCAGCGGCTCATCTCCTGCATGGAGATCAGCGGGCCCACATCTTTCTTGAAGACCACGCGTTTTTCTTCTTCGTAGCGCGAAGCAGAAGCGCCGTAGCCCACTGCCAGATCCTGCAGCTGACACTCGCCACCCTGGTCGCAGATGGGGCAATCCAGCGGGTGGTTGATCAGCAGAAACTCCATCACGCCTTGCTGGGCCTTGATGGCTTTGTCGCTCTTGGTGCGAACAATCATGCCCTGCGTGACCGGTGTGGCGCAGGCCGGCATCGGCTTGGGCGCCTTCTCGATGTCCACCAGGCACATGCGGCAATTGGCCGCGATCGACAATTTCTTGTGATAACAGAAATGCGGGATGTAGACGCCGTTTTGCTCAGCCGCATGCATGACCATGCTGCCTTCAAGCACCTGGACTTTCTGTCCGTCGAGTTCGATTTCAACCATGTTTGTTCTCACCTGTGTGCGACCGGCCTTCCGCCGGGCCGCCCCAAGGAAGGCCAGCCCCCTCGGGGGGCAGCGAGGTATTCCGAGCGTGGGGGCGCCTATACATAGGCCGGGACCACGCAGGTCTTGTGTTCGATGTGATGAATGAATTCATCGCGATAGTGCTTGATGAAGGCTCGCACCGGCATGGCGGCGGCATCGCCCAGCGCGCAGATGGTGCGGCCCTGGATGTTGTCGGCCACGGAGTTCAGCAGCTCAATGTCTTCGACGCGGCCATGGCCCTTCTCGATGCGGTCGACCATGCGCCACAACCAGCCCGTGCCTTCGCGGCAAGGCGTGCACTGGCCGCAGGATTCGTGCATGTAGAAGTAGGACAGGCGTTGCAGGCTCTTGACCATGCAGCGGGTCTCGTCCATCACGATCAGCGCGCCCGAGCCCAGCATGGAGCCGGCCTTGGCGATGGAGTCATAGTCCATCGTGCATTCCATCATGATGTGCGCGGGCAGCACGGGCGACGACGATCCACCGGGGATCACCGCCTTGAGCTTCTTGCCGCCACGCACGCCACCCGCCAGCTCCAGCAGCTTGGGGAAAGGCGTGCCCATCGGGATCTCGTAATTGCCGGGACGTTCAACGTCGCCGCTGACCGAGTACAGCTTGGTGCCGCCGTTGTTGGGCTTGCCCACTTCCAGGAAGGCCTGGCCGCCATTGCGGATGATCCAGGGCACCGCCGCGAAGGTCTCGGTGTTGTTGATCGTGGTGGGCTTGCCGTACAAGCCGAAGCTGGCCGGGAACGGTGGCTTGAAGCGGGGCTGGCCCTTCTTGCCCTCTAAAGATTCGAGCAGGGCGGTTTCTTCACCGCAGATGTAGGCGCCGAAACCATGGAAAGCGTGCAACTCGAAGCTGTAGTTACTGCCCATGATCTTGTTGCCCAGCATGCCGGCGGCGCGCGCTTCTTCCAGGGCGGCCTCGAAGCGTTCATACACCTCGAAAATTTCACCGTGGATGTAGTTGTAGCCCACGCTGATGCCCATGGCGTAGGCCGCAATCGCCATGCCTTCGATCACGATGTGCGGGTTGTACATCAGGATCTCGCGGTCCTTGCACGTGCCCGGTTCGCCTTCGTCGGAGTTGCACACCAAGTACTTCTGACCGGGAAAGGCGCGGGGCATGAAGCTCCACTTCAAGCCCGTGGGGAAACCGGCGCCGCCACGGCCACGCAGGGCCGACAGCTTCACGTCGGCAATCACCTGCTCGGGCGTCATGCCCTCGCCGCCGTCCAGGCCCAGGATCTTGCGCAGGGCTGTGTAGCCGCCGCGCGCCTGATAGTCCTGCAGGCCCCAGTTTTTGCCGTCCAGATCAGCGTAGATCTGCGGACTGAGGTGACGACCGTGAAACACGGTCTCTTGGCCGGTCGACTGGAATTGGGAAAGGTCCAACATCTGGGTGGTCCTCGATTATTTGGCGTGGGCCTTGAGCGTCTCGACCAGCGCGTCCAGCCGGTCGTTGCTCATGAAGCTGACCATCTGGCGGTCATTGACCATCAGCACCGGCGAATCGGCGCAGGCGCCCATGCATTCGCTTTGCTGCACGGTGAACAGGCCATCGGCCGTGGTCTCGCCCGCTTCGATGCCCAGCTTGTGGCACAGGTGCTCAAGCGCCTTTTGGCCATCGCGCAACTGGCATGGCAGGTTGGTGCACACGTTCAGCTTGAACTGGCCCACCGGCTGCTGGTTGTACATGTTGTAGAAGGTGGCGACCTCGCGCACCGCGATGGGCGCCATGCCAAGGTGAACAGCAATCAGCTTCTCACCCTCCGGCGAGATCCAGCCATTTTCCTGCTGGAAGATGGACAGGCAGGCCATCACCGCAGATTGCTTTTGATCGGCCGGGTACTTGGCCACTTCGCGGTCGAAACGCGCTTTGGTTTGTTCGCTGAGCATGGGTTTGTCAGTCATCTCGCTTCTTAGCGGTCGATTTCACCGAACACGATGTCCATCGTGCCGATGATGGCCACGGCGTCGGCCAGCATGTGGCCACGGCTCATCTCATCAAGGGCCGCCAGGTGCGGGAAGCCGGGCGCGCGAATTTTCAAACGGTAAGGCTTGTTGGCGCCGTCGCTGGACAGGTAGATGCCGAACTCGCCCTTGGGATGCTCCACCGCCGCGTAGGCTTCGCCTTCGGGCACGTGGAAACCTTCGGTGAAGAGCTTGAAGTGGTGGATCAGCTGCTCCATCGAAGTCTTCATCTCGACGCGCGAAGGCGGGGCCACTTTGTGGTTGTCGGTGATGACCGGGCCGGGGTTGGCACGCAGCCAATCCACGCATTGTTTGATGATGCGGTTGGACTGGCGCAACTCTTCGACGCGGACCAGGTAACGGTCGTAGCAGTCGCCGTTCTTGCCGACGGGGATGTCGAAGTCCATGTGCTCATAGACATCGTACGGCTGGTGCTTGCGCAGATCCCACACGATGCCCGAACCACGCAACATGGGACCCGAGAAACCCAGGTTCAGGGCGCGTTCAGGCGTGACCACGCCGATGCCAACGGTGCGCTGTTTCCAGATGCGGTTGTCGGTCAGCAGGGTTTCGTATTCGTCGATCAGGCCAGGGAAGCGCTGCGTGAAATCGTCGATGAAGTCCAGCATGGACCCCTGGCGATTCTCGTTCAGGCGCGCGATGGTCTTGGCGTTCTTGATCTTGCTGACCTTGTACTGCGGCATCGTGTCCGGCAGGTCGCGGTAGACGCCACCTGGACGGAAATAGGCGGCGTGCATGCGCGCGCCCGACACGGCTTCGTACAGGTCGAACAGGTCTTCTCGCTCACGGAAGCAGTAGATGAGGATGTTCATCGCGCCACAGTCAAAGCCGTGACAGCCCAACCACAGCAGGTGGTTCAGCACCCGGGTGATCTCGGCGAACATCACACGGATGTACTGGGCGCGCACGGGCACGTCGATGCCCATCATCTTCTCGATGGCCAGGCAGTAAGCGTGCTCGTTGGCCATCATCGAGACGTAATCCAGGCGGTCCATGTAAGGCAGCGACTGGATGAAGGTCTTGGACTCGGCCAGCTTTTCGGTGGCGCGGTGCAGCAGGCCGATGTGCGGGTCGGCGCGCTGGATGACTTCGCCGTCCAGCTCGAGCACCAGGCGCAACACGCCGTGGGCAGCCGGGTGCTGGGGCCCGAAGTTCAGGGTGTAGTTCTTGATCTCGGCCATGATTACTTCAGGCCTCCGTAGTTGTCTTCACGGATGATGCGCGGGGTGATCTCGCGCGGCTCAATCGTCACTGGCTGGTAGATCACGCGGCGCTGTTCGGGGTCGTAGCGCATTTCCACGTGACCCGAAGTCGGGAAGTCCTTGCGGAAAGGGTGCCCGATGAAGCCGTAGTCGGTGAGGATGCGGCGCAGGTCGATGTGGCCTTCGAAGATGACACCGTAAAGGTCGAAGGCTTCGCGTTCGAACCAGTTGGCAGAGCTCCACACGTCATTGAGCGAAGCGACCATCGGCAGATCATCGTCAAGCGCGAAAACCTTCAGCCGCAGGCGCCAGTTCTTGGCGACCGACAGCAGGTGGCTGACCACGCAATAACGGGGGCCTTCGGCGTAGATTGAGGCGGCACCATCCTTGTAAGTGGAATAGTCCATGCCGCACAAGTCCTGGAGCTGCTCGAAGCGCAGCTCAGGATGGTCGCGCAAGGTGGTGGCCACGCGGATGTAATCAGCGCTGGAGACGGTCAGGGTCAGCTCACCCTTGGCGCTGTCCAGCCGCTTGACCGCATCTCCCAGCACAGAGTACAGCGCGGCTTGCAGGGTGTCGAGTTTGATGCTCATTGAAACGGTCCTGCGCTCTTATCGGGCAATGGTGTTTTCGCGGCGAATCTTGGCCTGCAATTGCAGGATGCCGTACAGCAAGGCTTCGGCAGTGGGGGGGCAGCCCGGCACATACACGTCCACCGGCACGATGCGATCGCAGCCACGCACCACCGAGTAGCTGTAGTGGTAATAACCGCCACCGTTGGCACACGAGCCCATGGACAACACCCAGCGTGGTTCGGCCATCTGGTCGTACACCTTACGCAAGGCCGGTGCCATCTTGTTGCACAGCGTGCCGGCCACGATCATCAGATCGGACTGACGCGGGCTGGGACGGAACAACATGCCGAACCGGTCGATGTCATAACGCGCCGCACCAGCGTGCATCATCTCAACCGCACAGCAGGCCAGACCAAACGTCATCGGCCACAAAGAACCAGTCTTGGACCAGTTGATCAGCGTGTCCGCCGACGTGGTGATGAATCCCTCTTTGAAGACGCCTTCGATACCCATGTTGATTACCTCATTCCCAGTCCAGGGCGCCCTTTTTCCACTCGTAGACAAAGCCCACGACGAGGATGCCCAAAAACAGCATGATGGCCAAAAAGCCCGCCATGCCCACTTCCTTCAAGGCCACAGCCCAAGGGAAGAGAAAAGCGATTTCCAGATCGAACAAAATGAACAGGATGGCCACGAGGTAATAGCGTACGTCGAACTTCATGCGCGCGTCTTCAAAGGCCTCGAAGCCACATTCATAAGGGGAGTTTTTAGCCGCGTCAGGACGACGCGGACCCAGCAAGAAGCCAAGCAGCTGAGGGACCACCCCGACTCCAACACCCACGAGGATGAAAAGGATGACCGGCAGGTAATTCTCAAGATTCATCATGACTGGCAGCTCTCAGGCAAGACAGAACAGGCAACGGACGATTGAAACACAATCAAAAAGCAAAAAGCGCGCTGAGCTGCGAACTCATGCGCGCCTACCTTAGGTATCTTTGCAACACTGTCCGCGAACACCAACCAAAATAGCAAGGAGCAGGCTGATCATGGGGTGGTGCTAAGACACGGTTTAAATGCTTGGTGCCGACGGCGAGACTCGAACTCGCACAGCTTTCGCCACTACCCCCTCAAGATAGCGTGTCTACCAATTTCACCACGTCGGCATGGGCTTTAAACAGGTTTGCAGCCTGCATTGGACACCATCTTCGGCTTGCTTGAGGCTTGCTCACCGAAGTCTTCTATTCTAACCCGAAATCAACATCATTTCGTAGGGATAAGAGCCGCGCCCGAGGCCGATTTCGCGGCCGCCGAAGCAGCGGCAGAAGCCTTTGCCGCAGGCTGGTCGAACACACTCGGCTGGTCGGTCGGCGAAGCACGGTGGTTGCCAACATAGGCCAAGCCCAAGGTTGACAAAAAGAACACCGTGGCCGCCACCGCTGTCGAGCGCGACAGGAAGTTGGCGCTGCCGGTGGCACCAAACAGGCTGCCCGAAGCACCGCCGCCGAAAGACGCGCCCATGTCGGCGCCCTTGCCGTGCTGCACGAGCACCAGCCCAATCATGGACATGGCGGAAATGATCTGGAGCACTTGCACCAGGTTTGCAAAAACTTGCATGTTGTCAAAACTCCAGATGTAGCCGCGCGCCCTCAGGCGGCACGGGCAATGGCGGCAAAGTCGGAGACCTTCAGGGAGGCCCCACCGATCAAGCCACCGTCAATGTCGATTTGGGAGAAAAGCTCGGCGGCATTGTCGGGCTTGACGCTGCCACCGTAGAGCAAGGGCACCGCGGCCGCAGAAGCTTGCGCAGCTTTGAGCTGAGCACGCAGGAAAGCATGCACAGTCTGAGCTTGCGCCGGCGACGCTGTCTTGCCAGTGCCAATGGCCCAGACGGGCTCATAGGCGACCACCACCTTGGCCAGATCAGCCCCCAAGGTGTCGATCACGGCCTTCAATTGCCGAGCCACCACGGCCTCGGTTTGATTGGACTCGCGCTCGGCCAGGGTTTCGCCCACACACACGATGGGCACCAAGCCTTGCGCCAGGGCAGCCTTGGCCTTGTCAGCAACCAGTTGATCGCTCTCGGCGTGGTAACTGCGGCGCTCGGAGTGCCCCACGATGGCGTAGTGCGCACCGAGCTCGCGCACCATGGCACCCGACACCTCGCCGGTGTAGGCGCCCTGGACTTGAGCAGACACGTCTTGCGAACCGACGGCGATGGCACTGCCCTGCAGCGTGGCGACCACTTCACCCAAGTAGGGGAAAGGCACGCACACCGCCACGTCCGACCGAGGCGCCGAAGCGCTCAGATCGGCCTCAAGCAGGCCCTTCAGGAGTTCGGCATTGGCAGCGTGGCTGCCATGCATCTTCCAGTTGCCGACGACGAGTTTCTTGGGCAGGGCCATGACCATCATTGCTGCTGTTGCTGCTCTTGCTCAGTCGAGGCACCACGGTCGCCACCGCGGTCACCGCGGTCACCACGGTCACCACGGTCATTGCGACCACCACGGTCACCACGGTCGGAACGCTCGCGCTCAGGGGCCATGCCTTCAGGACGCTCTTGCAGCACCTTCATGGACAGCTTGACGCGGCCTTTTTCGTCGGTTTCCATGACTTTGACCTTGACGATCTGGCCTTCGGTCAAGTAATCGGAGACCTTATCGACGCGCTCGTGGGCGATCTGGCTGATGTGCAGCAGACCGTCCTTGCCGGGCAGCAGGTTGATCAGGGCACCAAAGTCGAACAACTTGGTGACGGGACCTTCGTAGACCTTGCCGATTTCGACTTCGGCGGTGATCTCGGCGATGCGCTTCTTGGCCAGTTCGGCCTTGTCAGCGTCGGTCGAGGCGATGGTGATGGTGCCATCTTCGCTGATGTTGATCTGGCAACCGGTTTCTTCGGTCAGTGCACGGATGGTGGCACCGCCCTTGCCGATCACGTCACGGATCTTCTCGGCGTTGATCTTCATGGTGTACAGGCGGGGTGCGAATTCCGAGACTTCGGTGTTGGCGCCCGACATGGCTTCAACCATCTTGCCCAAGATGTGCAGACGGGCTTCCTTGGCTTGCGCCAGCGCCACTTGCATGATTTCCTTGGTGATGCCCTGGATCTTGATGTCCATCTGCAAGGCGGTCACGCCACCGGTGGTGCCGGCGACCTTGAAGTCCATGTCACCCAGGTGATCTTCATCGCCCAGGATGTCGGTCAAGACGGCAAAGCGGTTGTCTTCCTTGATCAGGCCCATGGCGATGCCCGCCACGTGCGCCTTCATGGGGACGCCAGCGTCCATCATGGCCAGGCAGCCGCCGCAGACTGACGCCATCGACGAGGAGCCGTTGGACTCGGTGATCTCAGACACCACGCGCACGGTGTAGCCGAACTCGTCCTTCGGGGGCAACACCGGCACCAGGGCGCGCTTGGCCAGGCGGCCGTGACCGATTTCGCGGCGCTTGGGCGTGCCCACGCGGCCGGTTTCGCCAGTGGCGAAGGGAGGCATGTTGTAGTGGAACAGGAAGCTGTCGCGGAAGTCGCCGGCCAGTGCGTCGATGCGCTGCGCGTCTTGCTCAGTGCCCAGCGTGGCGATCACCAAGGCCTGGGTTTCACCACGGGTGAACAGGGCCGAACCGTGAACGCGGGGCAGCACGCCCGTGCGGATCTCGATGGGGCGCACGGTGCGGGTGTCGCGGCCGTCGATGCGGGGCTCGCCTGCCAGGATCTGGCTGCGCACGATCTTGGCTTCGATGTCGAACAGCATGCTGTCGACCTTGACGCCGTCGAACACGACGCCTTCAGCCGTCAACGCAGCCTTCACGTCGGCGTAGGCGGCGCGGGTGGCTTGCGTGCGGGCTTGCTTGGAGCGGATTTGGTAGGCGGCGCGCAGCTTTTCTTCGGCCAGACCGTTGATCTTGGCGATGAAGTTGTCGTCCTTGGCGGGCGCGGCCCAGTCCCAGACGGGCTTGCCGGCATCACGCACCAGGTCGTGGATGGCGTTGATGGCCACACGGCCTTGCTCGTGGCCGTAGACGATGCCGCCCAGCATGACTTCTTCAGTCAACTGATCAGCTTCGGACTCGACCATCAGCACGGCGGCTTCGGTGCCGGCGACGATCAGGTCCATCTTGGAGTTGACCAGCTCGGCCGGGCCGGGGTTCAGCACGTATTCGCCATTGACATAGCCCACGCGGGCCGCACCGATGGGGCCGTTGAAGGGGATGCCAGAGATGGCCAAGGCGGCGCTGGACGCGATCAGGGCGACGATGTCGGCCGAGACGTTGGGGTTCAGCGAAACGACGTGGATGACGATCTGGACTTCGTTGTAGAAGCCTTCGGGGAACAGGGGGCGCAGGGGGCGGTCGATCAGGCGCGAGGTCAGTGTCTCCAACTCGCTGGGCTTGGCTTCGCGCTTGAAGAAGCTGCCAGGGATCTTGCCGGCGGCATATGTTTTCTCGATGTAATCGACGGTCAGGGGGAAGAAGTCCTGGCCGGCCTTGGGATTCTTGGCGGCGACGACGGTGGCCAGCACCACGGTGCCTTCAACGTCGGCGAGCACGGCACCGCTGGCTTGACGGGCGATTTCGCCGGTCTCGAGCGTGACGCTGTGGTTGCCCCATTGGAAGGTCTTGGTGACTTTGTTGAACATGCTCATGGGGTGGTTCTCCGGTTGAGTGACACCCCACGTGGGGTGCGTTTTCTTGTACGACGCCACAGGCGCCGGGGCCCAAATCACTCTGGCGCGATGCCATTCCATCAGGGCAGCTTGGAGGCTGCAGTGCCCTCATGGAATGACAGAGCGTCGCTGGTCGAGTGCCTGGATTTAAAAAACAAAAAGCCTGTGCTGGGAAAAACCAGACAGGCTTTTTATCATCGTGCCGATCTTACTTGCGCAGACCCAGCTTTTGGATCAGTGCCAGATAACGGTCAGCGTCCTTGCCCTTGAGGTAGTCCAGCAGCTTGCGGCGGCGGCTCACCATGCGCAGCAGGCCGCGGCGACCGTGGTGGTCTTTCTTGTGGGTCTTGAAATGGGGGGTCAGGTCGTTGATGCGTGCGGTGAGCAGGCCCACTTGCACTTCCGGAGATCCGGTATCGCCCACGCTGCGCGCGTTGGACTTGACGACTTCTGCTCTGCTTTCGAGAGTAATGGTCATGATTCGTTCTTTCGGTTTCGAGTTGATCAACTTGCGGCGCCAGGTGAAACCGACCCAGGCCGTGCTTTGGGAAAATCCCAAACATGCCGCCCCTAAGAGGGCAAGCCCGCAATTATAGCTATTTTTATCAGGGGCGTCAGATCTTTGAAAGGTCCCAGCGTGGCTGGACGTCAAACACCGCATCACGGCGCAAAACGGCCGATCCCGCCTGCAGGCGCATGGCACCGGCCAGGGCGATCATGGCCCCGTTGTCGGTGCACAGGTGCATTTCGGGGTAGTGAACCCGGACACCGCGCCGTTCACCTGCCTGGTTGAGTTGCTGGCGCAGCAGGCGGTTGGCCCCCACGCCGCCTGCAACCACGATGCGCTTCAGACCGGTGGCTTTCAGCGCGGCCAGGGACTTCTTGACCAGCACGTCCACGATGGCAGCCTCAGTCGAGGCAGCCAGGTCAGCCAAAGGCCCGGCCGGAACGTCGGCCAAGGCTTGCGCCAGGGCAACCTCATTGTCCAGCAGGTTCAGCTTTTGCAACTGCGTGCGCACCGAGGTTTTCAGGCCCGCGAACGAGAAATCAAGGTTGCCGCTGTGGAGCATGGGCCGAGGCAGCTCGAACGCTTTGGGGTTGCCCAATTCGGCCAGCTTGGACAAATGCGGGCCGCCCGGGTAAGGCAGACCCATGAGCTTGGCCGATTTATCGAAGGCTTCGCCGGCAGCATCGTCCACGGTCTCACCCAACAGCTCATAGCGCCCCACCCCGTCCACGCGCATCAACTGAGTGTGGCCACCCGAAACGAGCAAGGCAATGAAGGGAAACTCCGGCGGATCGGCCGACAGGAACGGTGACAGCAAATGCCCTCCCAGGTGATGAACGCCGATCATGGGTTTGCCCAGCGCCGTGGCCAAGGCGCAAGCCACACCAGCGCCGACCAGCAAAGCGCCCGCCAGGCCTGGCCCACGCGTGTAGGCCACCACATCCACATCGGTCAGCGTGCAATCGGCCTCCAGCATCACCTGGCGCACCAAAGGCACCACGCGGCGAATGTGATCGCGCGAAGCCAGCTCGGGCACCACGCCGCCGTAGGCCTGGTGCATGTCGATCTGGCTGTGCAAGGCGTGCGACAGCAACTGCACCGGGCCTTGTGCGGGCGCGCTCACCAGCGCCACGCCGGTTTCATCGCAGGAGGACTCGATGCCAAGGATACAAAGGGGACGTTCAGACATGCCGCCAGTGTAGGCGCGGCGCGTTTGTTGCATGATCGCGGACATGAATGAAGCCCGCAGCATGCGCCTGGTGATCGTGGCACCGGAGAACCTCACCGCCGACCCGGAAGCCGATGAATCAGTGCGGGCCGAGGCTGAGCGCTCTCGGATGCTGCGCATCGCTTTGCTTGAATCAGGCTTCAACATCGTGGCCACACTGCCGGCCGATGTCTTCCTGCCTGAACGCATTGCCCAGATCCAGCCCGACATGATCGTGGTCGATGCCGAGAGCCAAGGCCGCGACATCCTGGAGCACGTGGTGATGGCCACGCGCCATGAGCGCCGCCCCATCGTGCTTTTTTCAGATGATGAAGACACGTCCCATGTGCGCGCGGCCATCGCGGCCGGCGTGTCGGCGTATGTGGTGGCCGGCCTGCCTGCCGACAGCATCAAGCCCGTGATCGACGTGGCCATGGCCCGCTTCGAACACGAAGAAGGCTTGCGGCGTGAACTGGCCGATGTGCGCGGCCAACTGGAAGACCGCAAGGTGGTCGACCGCGCCAAAAGCGTGCTCATGAACCAGCATGGCCTGAGCGAGCAAGACGCCTATTCGCGGCTGCGCAAGGCGGCCATGGACAAGGGCTTGAAGCTGGCCGAAGTGGCGCAACGCCTGCTGGACGTGACCGACATGCTCGGCTGAGCACCGGCTTAAGCAAGCGCGCACCAGTTCAGCGCCAGACCGCCCCGCATCGGGGCGAAATCTCCAAAAAAAAGCTGGCACAACGCTTGCATTCATCAGCCGCAAGCGAAATCAACGGCGATTTCACCACCCCCACTTGAACACCCAATGACGGGCTGTTCAAGGCACCCGACAAAGGCGTCTACCGAAGAGTTCCCCGCGTTCACCGCAGGGCTCATCGGCAGGCGCTTTTTTTGTTTGTTGATAGCCAAGAAAGTTGAAGTGACCATGTCTACACAGGATTTCAAAATGTCCCGTCGCTCCATCCTTAAGACCGCCGCTGCAGCCAGTGCTGTAGGCGTTGTGCCCGGCCTGCAATCGGCCGTGTGGGCAGCAGGCTCCGACAAGCCTGAGCTGGAAGAAGTCAAGATCGGTTTCATCCCCCTGACCGACTGCGCCTCGGTGGTGATGGCTTCGGTGCTGGGCTTCGACAAGAAGTACGGCGTCAAGATCATCCCCAGCAAGGAAGCCTCATGGGCCGGCGTGCGCGACAAGCTCGTGAACGGTGACCTGCACATGGCGCATGCCCTGTATGGCTTGATCTACGGCGTGCACCTGGGCGTGGGTGGCCCCAAGAAAGACATGGCTGTGTTGATGACGCTCAACAACAATGGCCAGGCCATCACGCTGTCGAAGAAGCTGTCGGACAAGGGCGCCGTGGACGGCCCCTCGCTGGCCAAGCTGATGCAAACCGACAAGCGCGAGTACACCTTCGCGCAGACCTTTCCCACCGGGACGCACGCCATGTGGCTGTACTACTGGATGGCGTCTTACGGCATCAATCCGATGAGGGACGCCAAGGTCATCACCGTGCCGCCGCCCCAAATGGTGGCGAACATGCGCGTGGGCAACATGGACGGCTACTGCGTGGGCGAACCCTGGGGCCACCGCGCCATCATGGACGGCATCGGCATCACCGCCGTCACCACGCAGGACATCTGGAAGGACCACCCCGAAAAGGTGCTGGGCACCACGGGCGACTTCGTCAAGAAGTACCCCAACACAGCCCGCGCCGTGATGATGGCGATCCTGGAAGCCAGCCAATGGATTGATGCGGGCCTGCAGAACAAGCTGAAGATGGCTGACACCATCGCCGCCAAGTCGTATGTGAACACCAGCGCCGATGCGATCAACCAGCGCATTCTGGGCCGCTACCAGAACGGCCTGGGCAAGACCTGGGACGACCCCAACCACATGAAGTTCTTCAACGACGGCAAGGTCAACTTCCCGTACCTGTCGGATGGCATGTGGTTCCTGACGCAGCACAAGCGCTGGGGCTTGCTCAAGGACCACCCCGATTACCTGGCCGTGGCCAAGCAGATCAACCAGATCGATCTGTACAAGGAGGCCGCAGCCGGCTTGAAGATCAGCGTGCCCAAGGAGGTGATGCGCACCAGCAAGCTGATCGACGGCACGGTCTGGGATGGCAAGGATCCTGCCAAGTACGCGGACAGTTTCAAGATCAAAGCGTAAATTTTCCCCACCCAGGCCTTGCCCGTTTTCATTCCGCCCCAGGAGTTCCCCATGGTCAGTGCCGTGTTCCACAGCCCTTCCGAAGCCAGCGACGCCCTCAAGGCTGAAAAAGCTTTGGCCGTTACGTCAGCCACCGCCACCGGCGCAGCGAAGGTCCCCAAAGTGACCCCCCTGCCGTTCGACTGGTCAGGGCTGTTGCTCAAGGTCCTGCCACCGCTTTGCGGCTTTGGTTTGCTGATCGGCATCTGGGCCTTGCTGACCATGAACAGCACCACCTTTCCGACCCCGGCTGCGACCTGGACAGAAGCGGTGAAGCTGTTCTCAGACCCCTTCTATCAAAACGGGCCCAACGACCAAGGCATTGGTTGGAACATCTGGTTCTCGCTCAAGCGCGTGGCCCTGGGTTTTGGCCTGGCAGCGCTGGTCGGCATTCCGATGGGTTTTGCAATTGGCCGCTTTTCTTTCATCAACAACATGCTGTCGCCTTTGATCAGCTTGCTGCGCCCAGTGTCGCCTTTGGCCTGGCTACCCATTGGCCTGATGGTGTTCAAGTCGGCTGACCCTGCCGCCATCTGGACCATCTTCATCTGCTCGATCTGGCCCATGATCATCAACACCGCCGTGGGCGTGCAGCGCGTGCCTGACGACTACCTGAACGTGGCCAAGGTGCTGAACCTGTCCGAGTGGAAGATCGTCACCAAGATTTTGTTCCCCTCGGTGCTGCCCTACATGCTGACCGGCGTGCGCCTGTCGGTGGGCACGGCCTGGCTGGTGATCGTGGCCGCCGAAATGCTGACTGGCGGGGTGGGCATCGGCTTCTGGGTCTGGGACGAGTGGAACAACCTGAATGTTGCCCACATCATCATCGCGATTTTCGTCATCGGCATCGTCGGCCTTCTGCTGGAGCAACTGCTCGTGTCCGTGGCCAAACGATTCAGTTTCGAATAAACCAATCCCTCGCTTAGGAGCCCCAACATGAGTCAATTCATCGACATCCACGGCGCCGAAATGGTGTTTCACACCAAGAAGGGGCATTTTCACGCCCTGCGCGAGATCAACCTTGGCATCGACAAAGGCGAGTTCGTGACCTTGATCGGACACTCAGGGTGCGGCAAGTCAACCTTGCTCAACCTGATTGCCGGACTGATCAAACCCACCGAGGGTGCGCTGATCTGCGACAACAAGGAAATCAATGCGCCTGGCCCCGAGCGCGGTGTGGTGTTCCAGAACCATTCTTTGCTGCCCTGGCTGACCTGCTTTCAGAACGTCTATCTGGCGGTGGAGCGTGTGTTTGGTGACAAGGAGCCAAAAGACCAGCTCAAGAAGCGCACGACCGACGCACTGGAACTGGTCGGCATGGGCCATGCCATCGCCAAACGCCCCCATGAGATCTCGGGCGGCATGAAGCAGCGCGTGGGCATTGCCCGTGCGTTGGCCATGGAACCCAAGGTTTTGCTGATGGACGAGCCTTTTGGCGCGCTGGACGCCTTGACCCGCGCGCACCTGCAAGATGAGCTGCTCAAGATCGTGGCGCGCACCAAGAGCACCGTGGTGATGGTGACGCACGATGTGGACGAGGCCGTGCTGCTGTCGGACCGCATCGTGATGATGACCAACGGCCCGGCCGCCACCATTGGCGAGATCCTGACAGTGCCGCTGCAACGGCCACGCAACCGGGTGGAACTGGCCGAAGACCCCACGTACGTGCATTGCCGCAAGGAAGTGCTGAGCTTTTTGTACACCCGCCACGGCGTGGCCGACCGAAAGGCCGCCTGAATCTGGCATGACCCTTGCGTACAGGAATTGCGATCGCCTGATTCGCCAGAGCCAGGTGATCTTCCTCAGCGGGGGTCCGTGGGTCCGCGAAAACCTACCGGCCTCTTCACGCCTTCCGATCCTTGGGTCGGAAGGCGTCTTTTTTGGCAGCTGCCCAAATCACGGTCCCAGCCAAGACCATGGGCACGCACAGCCATTGGCCCATGCTCATGTTCAGGGCCAGCAGGCCCAGAAAGCTGTCGGGTTCGCGGAAGTATTCGGCCGTGAAGCGGAACACGCCGTAGCCCATCAGGAACATGCCCGACACGGCACCGAGTTGGCGCGGTTGGCGGCCATAGAACCACAGCAAGGCAAAGAGGGCGAGCCCCTCCAGACCAAACTGGTACAGCTGCGACGGGTGCCTGGGCTCCAGGCTGCCCGAGTCCGGGAAAATCATGGCCCAGGGCAAGGAGGGATCGGCTAAACGGCCCCACAACTCACCATTGATGAAGTTGCCGATGCGGCCAGCCGCCAGGCCAATGGGCACACAGGGTGCCACCAGATCGGCCACCTCAAAGAAGGTGCGGCCCTGGCGTTTGGCGTACAGCCACATGGCCGCGATCACACCCAGCAGTCCGCCATGAAAGGCCATGCCCCCTTGCCAGACGGCCAGGATCTCGGCGGGATGGCTCAGGTAGTAACCTGGCTTGTAAAAAAACACATAGCCCAGCCGCCCCCCCAGCACCACGCCCAGCACCCCGAAGAACAGCAAGTCCTCCACCTGCTGACGGTTCCAGCCGGTTTGCGCAAACGGCGCGCGTTTGGCCCGCCAGGTGGCCAGCAGGTAGAACAAGGTGAAAGCCGCCAGGTAGGTCAGGCCGTACCAGTGGATTTTCAGCGGCCCCAGTGCAAGGGCGATGGGGTCAATGTGCGGATGAACGAGCATGTGGGGGCCAGACAAGCCAAGGGCGTGTTCGAAGAGAAACCGGGGCGAACGATAACCGATGCCTGCGCCATTGATAGGATGTGGTCATGAATCCCACCTCCCTGCAAATCGTGGCGGTAGCGCTGTTTGGCATCGCGCTGATCCACACCTTCTCGACCAAATTCTTTGAACGACTGGCCCACACGAGCCCAACCCACGCTGGCCTGTGGCATTTGCTGGGCGAGATCGAGGTGGTCTTCGGCTTCTGGGCCATGGTGCTGATGCTGGTGATGTTCGCCGTCGAGGGCAAGGCCTCGGCCACCGCTTACATCGACGGTCGCAATTTCACGGAACCCATGTTCGTCTTCGCCATCATGGTGGTGGCCGGCAGCAAGCCCATCCTGGAAACCGCCGGCCAGTTGACCCGACTGCTGGCCCGAGGCCTGCCCTTGCCCGATGGCTTGTCGTTCGCACTGGTGACCTTATCGGTGGTGCCGCTGCTGGGCTCGTTCATCACCGAGCCGGCCGCCATGACCCTGGCCGCCCTGTTGCTGCACGAACGCCTGTTCATGGCCCCGGTGTCAGCGCGGCTCAAGTACGCCACGCTGGGCGTGCTGTTCGTCAACGTGTCGATTGGCGGCACGCTCACCCAATTTGCCGCTCCGCCCGTGCTGATGGTGGCGGGTGTTTGGGGTTGGGACATGAGCTTCATGTTCCACACCTTTGGCTGGAAAGCGGCGGTGGCGGTCATGGTCAATGCCATTGGGCTGGTGCTGCTGTTCCGCCAGGAGCTGCGCAAGGTCCTGCCGGCGTCCGGCAGCACCAGCGGCCCAACCATTCCTTGGACTGTCAGCCTGATCCACCTGGTCTTTCTGACCGGGGTGGTGGTGTTTGCCCACAACCCCGCCGTGTTCATGGCACTGTTCCTGTTTTTCATGGGTTTCACCACCGCGTACGCCCAATACCAAAACCCATTGATCCTGCGCGAAGGCTTGTTGGTGGCATTTTTCCTGGCTGGACTGGTCGTTCTGGGCGGGCAGCAGCAATGGTGGCTGGAGCCGCTGTTGATGCAGATGGATCACACCAGCGTGTTCTTCGGCGCCACCGCCTTGACCGCCATCACGGACAACGCCGCCCTGACCTATTTGGGCTCCTTGGTGGAAGGGCTCAGCGATGAGTTCAAGGTGGCCCTGGTGGCCGGCGCGGTGTCGGGCGGTGGCCTCACTTTGATCGCCAACGCGCCCAATCCCGCTGGCGCCGCCATCTTGAAGGACGGCTTTGCCGAGAAATACATCCATCCCGGAGGCCTGTTGCTGGCCGCCTTGCTGCCCACCGCCGTGGCCATGGCTGCCTTCGCCCTGCTGTGAGCTCGACAGCATGAGCGAAGACCGCCCGATCCCTGATGCGCTGAAGGCCGAATTGTCGGACTGGCGCCGTTGGATATCGCGCGTGGTCGTGCTGAGTTTTGCCGCCTTGGCCGGTGTGAGCGTGGTGCTCCTGACCCGCTTGAGCGAGTACGCACTGGAGGTATTTTTCAAGGTGCAGCAACAGTGGTTCTGGGCCCCTGTGCTGTGGACACCTCTGTGCACCGTGGCCGTGGTCTGGTGCACCCGCCGGTGGTTTCCCGGGGCCGCCGGCTCCGGAATCCCGCAAGTGATGGCGGCACTGGATCCTGAGACCCTGCCAGCAGAACGCAGACAACTGGTGTCCCTGCGGCTGGCGCTAAGCAAGATCGGCTTGACATCGGCGGCGTTGATAGCCGGGCTGTCTACCGGGCGGGAGGGCCCTTCGGTTGAGGTTCGCTGCGGGATGTGGCCTGGCCGTGGCCGTGATTGGCCTGGCCACCGGAGGACTCACCTTTGGCAGCGGTTACGACACCACCAAGCAACTGTTGGACGGCCAAGACGCCGATCACGGCATTCATCATCGTCATGGAAATGGTCGACGGACGCAGCATGGTGATCAGCTTGATGGCCTGCGCCCTGACCGCCAGCGGCGTGGCTCGCCTGCTCAGCCCGCCCAACCAAACGCCCCCACCGGTCTTTGACATCAAACGCTGAGCGACAATAACGACTTTAGCCTCCAGCCACCTTGCCGGCCGTTCACGGCGCGAGTAAGGTGACTGGCCGTTTGCCCCACAGCACCAACCTATAAGCAGACCTGCCATGAGCCTGAACCGCCGCTCGAAGAACATCACCGAAGGCGTCGCCCGCGCGCCAAACCGCTCCATGTACTACGGCATGGGCTACAAGGAGGGCGACTTCGTCAAACCCATGATTGGCGTGGCC
>NZ_JACMNS010000209.1 GCF_014378415.1 Aquabacterium sp. | reverse complement strand
TACCAGTTCACCACCATGCACGGCACCATCATGGTGTTTGGCGCCATCATGCCGGCCTTCGTGGGCATGACCAACTGGATGATCCCGCTGCAGACCGGCGCCTCCGACATGGCCTTCGCGCGGATGAACAACTTCAGCTACTGGCTGTTGTTTCCTGCCTCGCTGCTGCTGGTCGGCTCTTTCTTCATGCCCGGTGGCGCACCCGCCGCAGGCTGGACGCTGTACGCACCGCTGACCCTGCAAATGGGCCCCTCGATGGACGCTGGCATTTTCGCCATGCACATCATGGGTGCCAGCTCGGTCATGGGCTCGATCAACATCGTCGTCACCATCCTGAACATGCGCGCGCCCGGCATGACCTTGATGAAGATGCCCATGTTTTCGTGGACCTGGCTGATCACCGCCTACCTGTTGATCGCCGTGATGCCCGTGCTGGCCGGCGCCATCACCATGACGCTGACCGACCGCCACTTTGGCACCAGCTTCTTCAACCCCGCTGGCGGCGGTGATCCGGTGATGTACCAACACATCTTCTGGTTCTTCGGCCACCCCGAGGTCTACATCATGATCTTGCCGGCCTTCGGCATCGTCAGTCAGATCATCCCGGCCTTTGCCCGCAAGAAGCTGTTCGGCTACGAATCCATGGTGTACGCCACGGCCTCCATCGCCATCCTGAGCTTCATCGTGTGGGCCCACCACATGTTCGCCACCGGCATGCCCGTGACTGGCCAGCTGTTCTTCATGTACGCCACGATGTTGATCTCGGTGCCCACGGGCGTGAAGATATTCAACTGGGTGGCCACCATGTGGCGCGGCTCCATGACGTTCGAGGCCCCGATGGTGTGGGCCGTGGGCTTCATCTTCGTGTTCACGATGGGTGGCTTCACCGGCCTGATCCTGTCGATGGCGCCCATTGATACGCAGCTGCAAGACACGTACTACGTGGTGGCCCACTTCCACTACGTGCTGGTGGCTGGCTCGCTGTTCGCGCTGTTCGCCGGCTTCTATTACTGGGCACCCAAGTGGACCGGCGTGATGATTCCCGACTGGAAGGGCCAACTGCACTTCTGGTGGTCGCTGATCGCCTTCAACGTCACCTTCTTTCCGATGCACTTCCTGGGTCTGGCCGGCATGCCGCGTCGTTATGCCGACTACCCCATGCAGTTTGCCGACTTCAACGAGCTGGCCTCCATCGGTGCGTTTGCCTTCGGCTTCGCTCAGGTGTACTTCATCTTTGGCGTGATGATTCCGGCCATGCGTGGCAAGGGCGTGCCGGCCCCGGCCCGTCCCTGGGATGGTGCCGAAGGCCTGGAATGGGAAATTCCTTCGCCAGCGCCTTTCCACACTTTCGAGACTCCGCCCAAGCTGGATCCCACGGCCACTCGTGTGATTGGCTAAGCAGGTGATCAAGATGACCCAGACCACCCCTGACCGCCAAAAAGCCTTGCGCTCGCGCAATCTGCGCCTGGGATTGATCCTGGGCTCGGTGGCCCTGGTCTTTTTCGTGGGCTTCATCACCCGGTTGGTCTTGCTCAAGCACTGACGCACCATGAGCGCCAAGCCAGTCACCCTGTCTGCCCGGATGCTGCATCTGCGCCAAGCCAATCTGGGCATGGTGGGCAAGTTGTTGGTGGTGACCTGCCTCATGTTCGGCTTTGGCTATGCCATGGTGCCCATGTACAAGTCGATCTGCAAGGCGCTGGGCATCAATGTGCTGTCCCTGACTGAGCGGGATATTCCCGGCGTGTCGGCCAAAATGCGGCCGAATACCCAGGTGGATTTGAGTCGGACGATTTCGGTCGAGTTCGATGCCAATGCCCGGGGCGTGTGGGAGTTCAAGCCTGAGGTGCGGTCCCTGCAAGTGCACCCGGGGCAATTGACCACGGTGATGTACGAGTTCCGCAACACGCAGAACCGGACCATGGCCGCGCAGGCCATCCCCAGTTACGCGCCCAAGCAAGCCACCGCGCATTTCAACAAGTTGCAGTGTTTTTGCTTCAACGAGTACATCCTCAAGCCGGGCGAGACCAAACGCTGGCCGGTGGTGTTCGTGATTGATCCCCAATTGCCCAAGGATGTGACCACGATCACCTTGTCCTACACCTTCTTCGAGGTGGGCGGCAAGGTGCCTGCAGCGCCGAAGGGGGGCGTGTGAGCGCGCATCAGCCCAAGGGCTCCTTCAGACAGGCAGTGAAAGCTGTCGCTTGGTCTTTTTTCGGCATTCGCAAGGCGTCCGGACAGGCGCAAGACATCGCCCGGATCAAACCCGCGCACCTGATCGTCGTCGGCTTGCTGGGCGGGGCCGTGTTCGTGATGGTGCTGGTTTTCCTCGTGCGCTGGGTTGTGACCAGCGGCGTGGCGAATTGATGGGTTTCGTCTTCAATTTTTTCAAGTAACGGTATCCAGGAGAACAACATGTCGGCAGCGGTTCCCAAAGGGCAAGCTCCCTACTACTTCGTGCCAGGCCCGTCGAGCCACCCCGTGATGGCGGCCATCGGTCTGTTCTTTGTCGCGTTGGGCGCTGGGCAGTGGGTCAATGGCGCGGAATGGGGCCCTTACTCGGTGGCCTTTGGCCTGGCTTGGTGGGCGTTCACGCTCAAGCGCTGGTTTGGCGATGCCATCCATGAAAGCGAAAGCGGCCAGTACAGCGACCGCGTCGACATGTCCTTCCGCTGGAGCATGGCCTGGTTCATCTTCTCTGAAGTGATGTTCTTTGCATCCTTCTTTGGGGCTTTGTATTGGGCGCGGCTGCATGCCGTACCGGCCTTGGGTGACATCGAGAACGCGCTGCTGTGGCCCGACTTCAAGGCTCTATGGCCCAGCATGGCCGCCGGTGCCACCGCCTCGCCTGCTGGCAGCGTGGAAGCCTTCCGCACCATGGGCCCCTGGCCCATCCCCACCATCAACACGGCCTTGCTGCTCACCTCGGGCGTGACCCTGACCATTGCCCACCACGCCCTGCGTGAAGACCACCGCGGCAAGACCATCGCTTTCATGTGGCTCACGGTTTTGCTGGGCTCGGTGTTTTTGTGCCTGCAAGCTTACGAGTACTACGAGGCTTACGTTCACTACAACCTGAAGTTGTCCTCGGGCATCTACGGGTCCACCTTCTTCATGTTGACGGGCTTCCACGGTTTCCACGTGTTCGTAGGCACGCTGATGCTGTTGTTCATCACCTTGCGTTTGCACAAGGGCCACTTCACCGCTCAACGCCATTTTGGTTTTGAGGGCGCGGCTTGGTACTGGCACTTTGTGGACGTGGTGTGGTTGGGCTTGTACATCGTCGTCTACTGGATTTAAGCAAGCCGCTTGGCCCTGGCTGGCTGCCGACCAGGCACTGGCCCTGAAAAAAGAGCGCCCAGGTGGCGCTCTTTTGACTTCAGACCAGAGGTTCAGCGATTCAAATCGGGATGCCCGTGGGGTGGATCCAGCCCATTTTGTAGCTGAACAGGATGAACAGGAATAAGGTCACGGACAGTGCCACGCGCAAGGCCAGGGCATGCAGCATGCGGTTGCTTTTGGGGGCGCCGTCACGGCCGTCCTTGAGCAAGGCTCGGCCGGCCATGGCCAGCGCAACGACGATGGCCAGCAATGCAAAGGTGATGATGATGTTCATGGTGAGACATTATGTCGGTCGCGTTGCGCGAATGGGGGGCCAATGACCCTGCGTTTGCGCCAGGCCTTGGTTTTGGTGGCAGCCGTGCTGGCCGTGTGGCTGACCGTGTCCTTGGGGCGCTGGCAGTTGCACCGTGCCGAAGAAAAACTCGCCAGGCAAGCCGCGGTGGCTGAGCGCGACGCCTTGCCCGCCTTGGACAATGCCGCCTTGCATTGCGAAGCGCAGGCTGATGCCCCTCTGGTGAACCGTCGCGTGGTGTTGAATGGCCAGTGGTTGCCGCAACACACCTGGTTGCTGGACAACCGAGCCATGGACGGCCGGGCTGGGTTTTATGTCATCACCGCGATGCAGCTCAAAGGCCCCGGGCCTTGCGCCGCCCAAGTGCTGCTGGTGCAGCGTGGTTGGGTGCCCCGCAATGCGCAGGACCGCGCCCAAGCTCCACCATTCCTGACCCCGGCGGGCCCGGTTCAATTGGTCGGGCGCCTGCTGCCCGAGCTGTCCCGTTCCTACAGTTTGGGCGCTGATTTGGCCTTACCGTCCGCATCAAGTCCCCGCATCGTCCAGAATATCGACATCGCCGCCTTGCCGGCCCTGGTGGGCAGGGCAGTGGCGCCCACGGTGGTGCTTCAATTGCTGCCCGAGGCGTCGCAGGCGGGCCAAACCTTCCCCGACGCGTCGGGCTTTCCTTTGCGGCGCGATTGGCCGGCCCCGGCCTCCGATGTCGGCAAACACCATGCTTACGCGGTCCAGTGGTTCGCCCTGGCCGCCTTGATCACAGGACTGTATGTCTGGTTCCAACTCCTCAGCCCCCTCCGCCGCCGAACGCGGTGATCCGTTGGTGCAAATGAGCGTGCACAGCCTGCCCTCGGCACCGCAAGCCGAACTGAGCCAGCGCACCCGCCTGGGTCGGCTGAAGATGTTGCTGGTGTGGGCGATCTGCACCACGCCGGTGGTGGCTTCCTACCTGACCTACTACGTGATCCGGCCCGAAGGGCGCGCCAACTACGGCACCCTGATCTTGCCCACGCACGACATGCCAGCCGACGCCGCGCTGCCGCTCAAGGATCTGCAAAATCAGCCTTTGGCGGTGTCTTCACTGAAGGGGCAGTGGCTGCTGGTGACGGTCGCCGCTGGTGCCTGTGATGCCGCGTGCGAGCAGCATTTGTATTACCAGCGCCAGGTGCGCGAGACGCTGGGCAGGGACAAGGACCGTGTTGACCGTGTCTGGCTCATCACCGACGGCGCTCCAGTGCGTGATGCCCTCAAACCCGGCCTGGAAGGCACCACGGTGTTGCGCACGTCTCAAGGCGACTTGGCCAAGTGGCTCAGCCCTGAAGCCGGGCAGCCCTTGAGCGCGCACTTTTACCTGGTCGATCCCAAGGGCACCTGGATGATGCGCTTTCCGGCGCAGCCCGACATGAGCAAGGTCAAGCGTGACCTCAGCCGCCTGATGAAGGCCAACGATTCCTGGGACGACGCCGGCCGCTGAGGCGGGCAGGTGCACAACATGAGCGGATGGATCGACTGGAATCCCGCGATGGAAGTCGCCCTGGTGGGCGCCTTGCTGGCGGCGCTGCCATTGCTGTGGGTGGTGGTGAAAGGGCGCCGCGAGGGACTACAAGGCTGGCCGGCGTGGCAACGCGCCTTGACCCTGGCCACCTTGTTCCTGACCCTGGACCTGGTGGTGTTTGGCGCCTTCACTCGCTTGACGGATTCCGGGCTGGGTTGCCCCGATTGGCCGGGTTGCTATGGACACACCAGCCCGGTGGGGGCGCGCTCGCTGATCGAACAAGCGCAGGCCATCCTGCCCAGCGGGCCGGTCACGCATGGCAAGGCTTGGATCGAGATGATCCACCGCTATCTGGCGTCCGGCGTGGGTGCCTTGATCACGGTGCTGATGATCGCGGCCTGGTGCGGCCGCAAGAAACCAGGCAGCCTGTCGCCTTGGTGGCCCACGCTGACTTTCGTGTGGGTGTGCGCGCAAGGGGCGTTCGGCGCCTTCACGGTCACGCTGAAACTTTATCCCCTGGTGGTCACCGGGCATTTGCTGGGCGGTTTGCTGGGCGTGGGCTTGTTGACCGCGCAAGCTCGGACGCTCGACAGGGTGGATCAGGGTGCGGCCCAGGCATGGCGCCGCTCGCCGCTGCGGCATGGGGCCCTGTTCGTGCTGGCGCTGGCGGTGATGCAGATGGCCTTGGGCGGCTGGGTCAGCACCAATTCGGCGGTGCTGGCTTGCAGCGAAGTGCCGCTGTGCCAAGGGGAATGGTGGCCCGCCATGGATTTCGAAACCGGTTTTCGCCTGATGAGGCCGTTGGGTGGTGACGGCCTGGGCGCTCAGATCACCCTGGCGGGGCTGACCGCCATCCACATGGTCCACCGCCTGGCGGCCGTGCTGGTGTTGGGCGCGATGGTGGCGCTGGCCTGGGGCTTGTGGCGTGCGCGCTGGTGGCGGCGTGAAGCCATCGGCCTGTGGGCCCTGGCGGCCGCGCAGTTGATCACTGGGCTGAGCAATGTGGTGCTGGGCTGGCCGCTGGTGGCCGCCTTGGGCCACACCTTGGGCGCGGCCCTGCTGGTGTGGTGGTTGGTGCGTTTGCTGGTACAACCGCGCGGGGCGCCGATTTCTCCGCGCACCGCTTAAAATCGGGCCTGACCCTGCGAACCCCCCCATGACTGATTCAGTTGCCTCCAGTCCGCCCGCGATGAGCTTGCCCTCGCGTCTCAAACAGTTTTACGTGCTGACCAAGCCGCGCGTGGTGCAATTGATTGTGTTTTGCGCCGTGATCGGCATGTTGCTGGCGGTGCCGGGCATGCCCACCCAGGCAGAAGCCTTGACGGCCGTGGCGGCCTGCATTGGCATCTGGTTGGTGGCGGGCGCGGCGGCGGCGTTCAACTGCTTGGTCGAGCAAGAGATCGACTCACGCATGCAGCGCACGTCCTGGCGCCCCACGGCGCGCGGCGAGCTCACCAAAACGCAAACCTTGCTGTTCAGTGGCGGCCTGTGCCTGCTGGGCATGGTCATCCTGGCGCTGTGGGTCAATGCCTTGACGATGTGGCTCACCCTGGCCACCTTCGTGGGCTACGCCATCATTTACACCGTGATCCTCAAACCTTTGACGCCGCAGAACATCGTCATCGGGGGCGCGTCGGGTGCCATGCCGCCGGTGCTGGGCTGGGCAGCCATGCGTGGGTCGGTTGACCCCGAGGCCTGGATGCTCTGCCTGATCATTTTCTTGTGGACCCCCCCGCATTTCTGGGCCCTGGCCTTGTACCGGGTCGAGGACTACGCCCGCGCCGGCCTGCCCATGTTGCCGGTCACGCATGGCAATGAGTTCACGCGCCTGCACGTGCTGCTCTACACGTTTGTGTTGCTGGCGGGCACCTTGCTGCCCTTCATCTATCAGATGAGCGGCTGGATTTACCTGGTGTCGGCTTTGGTGCTGGGCTTTTGGTTCGTGGCGTATGCCTTTCGCCTGTGGCGAAAGTACAGCGACGAGTTGGCCCGCCAGACCTTCAAGTTTTCCATCATCTACCTGATGCTGCTGTTCGCGGCCTTGCTGGTGGACCACTACGTGCCGATCTGAGACCCCCCATGCCCACCAACATCAAGTCTTTTGCGGCCCTGGCCTGCGCGTTGACCGTGGCCTTCTCTTCGATCTTCCTGGTGGGATGCGATCGGCGCTCCTCTGAAAGCACTGGCGCGACCGCCGGCAGCAAAGAGGCCGCCGCGCCTGCCCAATCGACCGCGTTCAAGTCGGTGGACATCACTGGCGCAGATTACGCCAAGCAGCTCTCGCTGACCGACTTCGATGGCAAGAAGCGCAGCCTGGCCGATTTCAAAGGCAAGGTGGTGTTCGTGTTCTTCGGCTTCACGCAATGCCCTGAGGTCTGCCCCATGACCATGGCCGAGCTGGCCGAGGTCAAGCGGCGACTGGGCAAAGACGGTGACCGCGTGCAGGGCGTGTTCATCACCATCGACCCGGAGCGTGACACGGCCGAGGTGCTCAAGGCCTATCTCACTGGCATGGATCCCAGCTTTATCGGCCTGCGTGGTTCGCTGGACGAGGTCAACGCGGCATCTCGCGAGTTCAAGGTTTTCTACCAAAAGGTGCCGACGCAGGATGGCAAGGGTTACACCATGGACCACACGGCTGGTGGCTATGTGCTTGATCCAAGTGGGCAGGTTCGCCTGTTCGTTCGCTATGGCCTGGGGGTGGATGCGTTGACCTCGGACATCAAGCAGTTGCTGGCGTCAGGCTCAGGCAGCTAGCAGCGTCAGGCACTGGCGCCCCGTCCACTCCTCGCCGGGCGCCAGGGTCTTGGGCTGCAGGACGCGCGCGGCTTCAACGCACAGCATGTGCTGCCAATCATCCACCGGCATGTCGCTCAAGGCAGCACATTGGTCCGGGCCCGGATTCCACACCACCGCGTCGGGCAGGTTGTCCGACTGGATCTGCAGGCGGCGCTTGCCTTCAGTGAGCAGCAAGCTGCTGGCCTTTTCATAGATGCGGTCGAACTCACCCGAGAAGCTTTTTTCCGGGTGATCTTCCACCGCTTCGCTGTTCAGCAGGTTGTCGATGTACGGGTGGCCCTCAAGCCCATGCAAGCGCACGCGGGTGAGATCGGCCACGGCCAGGTAGGTGTGCAAAGCCGCTGAAAAAGGCCACACCGTGTTGCCGCTGTTGTTCACGTAAAGCTCCAGGTCCAATTGTGCCCCGCTGACCGACACGGTCAACTCCAGCTCGAAACCATGCGGCCACAGGGCGCGGGTCTCGTCGCTGTCCGCGAGCTGAAATGTGGCTTGGGCATGCTCGGTGCCTTGGCGCTGGCTTTCAAGCTGCCAAGCCCGGTTGCGCACAAAACCGTGGCGGGGCAGGCTGCGGTCCGGGCCCTTTTGCTCGAACTGTGGAAAGATCACAGGGATGCCGCCGCGAATGGCCTTGCCAGCGCTGTAGTCGGCTTTGGGCGAGAGGTACAGCTGTTCAGTGCTGCCAGCGGGCACCCAGGACACCACATGGGCGCCATGCAGCAGCACCGTGGCTTGCGCGCCATCGGGCGCTTGGATCAGGATGGCCGGTTGGCCGTGGTGGTCGTGGAAAGTGATGGTCTCGGTCATGCCGTGAGTATCCATCCTTCGATGGGGTCCACGACTTTGGGCAGGCCCCACGACTGGGTGGGGTTCTCCTCGCCCTCGCGCTGTGCCCAGGCGGCTTGTACCAGGCACAAGGCGGCGTCCAGGCGGTCGCCCTTGGCATCCGACACCAGGAAGTCGCGCTGGCCGGGGGTGAGCTTCAAGCGCAGGCCAAGGCGGGTACGGCCTTGCTCCAGGGCATCGACCAGGTCCATGCGGGCAATGAGGCGGGCCTGCTGTTGCGATGCGGGTGCGGCTTGGTCGCTTTTGTAGCTGCGCCGCCCCAGCACTTCGCCAGACAGGAAGCCGGGGTAGGCCTCGAAGGCCAGCGCATCGGGGCGGCCCTGGCGCAGTCCTGGCAGGCTGAAATCGGCCTGCACCAAACGGATCAGGCCTTCAAAGTACATCTTGCCCACGGGCACGTAACGCGTCTGCAAAGGGCTGGTGCTGCTGATGCCGGGCACGGCGGTGTCGGTGGGGCGGTGCAGCAGCTTGGGGCCATCGCCGCGTTGCCGGTCCCAGGTCTGGCCCCAGCCATCAACCAAGCGCTGAAAGCCGGCGCGGTCCCGGCAATGGGCGTGCAGGGCCTGGATCAGGGTTTCGGCGGCGGTGGCCTTTGGCCCCGGTGCTTGTTGAATAGTTTGGCGCAAGGCGGCCAAGTGATCGGCTGGGAAATCATTGGGCGGGTGATCACACAAGGCCTGCACGAAAGGGCGCGGCAGCCCGAATGGGAAGTCGCACGCGGCCAACATGCTGTGCGCGCTCGCCAGTGCCTGCTCCAACCCCGCCAGCGTGGCCACCTCATCCAGCTTGTCCAGCTTGACGACCGCGCCTGAACGCCGTCCCCAGGCCAGGGTCAAAGGCTTGCGGGATGAAGGCGCGCACGAGAAGTCAAGGCCCAGCAAGGTGCTGGGCACGGTGCCGTCAAAGCCGGCCATTCAGTTGGGTTTGCAGCCGATGGACGCGGTGACGATGAGCTCTTCGAGCAGCGCCAGCGAAACCTTGCCGGGCATGGCGTAAGGGTCGAGCACCGGACGCTCGGAGTACTTCAGCAAGATCGAGGGGTTGACCTTGCCCAGGTTGACCTGGCCCATGGTCCAACTGGCAAAGCGGCGCTCGTCAATCTCCTCGTAGTGGAGCAGGATCACGTTGCCGTGGCGCGGGTCGTTGGCGATCTTGGTGTAAAGCTGGTTGACGGCGCCCCGGCCACCTTCCAGCAGCTGCATAAAGCTGTCGCCGCTGTGGCACAGCAGGCCGGTCACGCCAAGCGCCAGGTTGTTCTTGCGGGACGCGGTGAGGATGGCCTCGATGGTGTCGGAGGCCAGGGGCTTGTGGGCCCGGCTGGCATAGAGCAGTCGAACGAGCATGGTGGTGACCTCAGCCTTTTCTTTGGTTGACCAGGGCGAGGAATTCGCGCCGCAGGTTGGGGTCCTTCAGGAAGGAGCCGCGCATCACGCTGTTGATCATCTTGGAATCCATGTCCTTGACGCCGCGCCACTGCATGCAGAAGTGGTCGGCCTCCATCACCACGGCCAGGCCATCGGGCTGCATGCGCGATTGCAGCAGGTCGGCCACTTGTGTGACGGCTTCTTCCTGGATCTGCGGGCGGCTCATGATCCAGTCGATCAGACGGGCGTATTTGGACAGGCCGATCAGGTTGGTGTGCTCGTTGGGCATCACGCCGATCCAGACCTTGCCCATGATCGGGCACAGGTGGTGCGAGCAGGCGCTGCGCACGGTGATGGGGCCGACGATCATCAGCTCGTTCAGGCGTTCCGCATTCGGGAATTCCGTCACCGCAGGGGCCTTGTGGTAGCGGCCCTTGAAGATCTCGTGCAGGTACATCTTGGCCACGCGGCGGGCGGTGTCCTGCGTGTTGTGGTCGCTGTTGGTGTCGATCACCAGGCTGGACAGTACGCCGGCCATCTTGCCCTGCACCTCGTCGAGCAGTTTTTCAAGCTCGCCGGGCTCGATGAATTCGGCGATGTTGTCGTTGGCGTGAAAGCGCTTTTGGGCTTCTTTCAGGCGTTCCCGGATTTTGACGGACACGGGCGTGCCTTCGTCATTGTCATGGGCCGCGTCGATGGCGCGGAGGTTGGGCGTGGTCATGGCGCGCTTTCAAGGCTTTGCAAAGCAAGCAGTCTGCAGATAGGCCAATGCTAACAAGCCCTACGACCTTGTGCGCGTTACATGCCAGGCAGCCCCGACTTTGCAGGGGGAATGCCTCAGTTTTTGGGCGCCACCGGCTTGGGCGCTGCCTTGCGGCCCGTGTGCGCGAACATGGCTTCCAGCAAGGCCACGTCCTCCTCCCGCCCCTTGGCGGTGGCCCCAGCCTTGCCTGTTTTTGCAGGGAGGGTGGTCGTGGCAGGTTTGACCGCAGGCGCCGCGTTGGCCTTGCTGTTCACCGCCACCCGCTCGGGCTCGGTGGACTTGGCGAGGACCGTGGCCGATGAAGTCGCGGGCGCTGCACTCAAGGCCGCCAGCGGGGTGTCGGCATGGGTGGTTTCGATCACGGCAGGGCCGGTGGCCGTGGGCGCCGTGACCTCAACGTTGGGCACCTGGTGGTCAGGCTTGGCGGAGGTTGGCGCGCGGGCCGCGGTGGTGGGGACGGGCAACACCTGGGCAATCGCCGGCTTGCTGTCCTGGATGACCAGCACGAAGCCGACCATCAGTGCCAGCACACCCACGCCCATCGCGCCCCACAGCGCGCCTTGCAGCCAACTGCGGCGGTGTGATTTGCTGGTGCGCCGACCGCCTTTGGTTCGGCTGGGCCGCGAGGCATGACGGGTTGATTCGAGCGTCGATAGAATCCGCACGCGTTGCTTGTCTTTGGTCGCGGGCTCGTCGTCCATGCCCGCGAACAGGCTGGGGCGGTCAAGATTGGGCCGCTGGCCTTGTCCGGGTTTGGGGGCTTGATGGTCGCCCGATGGGTAGCTCAACGCCAACTCCCTGTGTTGATTTGTATGACTTCGCCAAAGCGCGGATTCTACGAAGCGTCCGAGACAACCGAGCGACTAAACGTCTTTTTTGCAAACAATCGTTACAACAATATGCTGGCAGGGTGGATTTTTGGGTACTTCGTGTTGGGCTGTCTGGGCCTGGCCTGTTTGGTGTTTCCTTCCGGGCGACGCGCGGTGGTGGCTTGTGCGGGCGCGTCCTGGAAGGCGCGTCTTCATGGGCCCTCGCGCGCGATGCCGTGGGTGGTGCTGGGCAGCATCCTGCTGGTGCTGCCAGCGGCCGGCGTCTGGTGGTGGGGTTCAAGAAAATCGTGTTGACCTGCAATCGCGCCTTGAAGCGCTTGAGATCTTGCAAGATCGGCTGGCCCAAATGCAGCAGTACCGCAGCGGTCGGCCCTGGTCGCTGGGCCTGGGGCTGTACCAGGGTCAAGCCATTGAG
>NZ_JACMNS010000025.1 GCF_014378415.1 Aquabacterium sp. | reverse complement strand
CTGGTTCATCACTCAACGATCTTCGAGTTGAACAACGTGGAGAGCTATCGGAGCAAAGAGGCTGCCCGTCAGCAACAAATCCAGCGCGACAACGACAAAGTCAGTCGCCGACGTCAATCACCCAAGCCAAACGACAAACACACCGAGGAGCCAACCCCATGACTTCCTAAGAAACGACATTCATCCCCGTCAAACCGGCCAAGATGATTGTCGTTTAACCGGCCAAGATGATTGACGCTATCCATCACTGAGGCAAGGATTGAAGCGAGTGCGGTACGGTTCATGTTTTGATCGGTAAAAGAGGAGCCAGGAAGCCAATGGCTCACGCACATGGCCCAGCGCCAATCATGCCAGGACCGGGAGGTGGTTTTGGGGACCTACCTACCGGCATCGGATGGTGTTCCGCTGGGGAGCGGGTCCTTCAAGTATGAGTAGACACAGGTGAAATCTTTTGCGGGTCTCCATGCGATTTCAACAACTCCACTTGTGTGCTCCTGTTGCTCGGACAAAACCTCCGCGAAGACATTGTCCAAAGCAAGTTCAAGCGGCGGAAGCGGAATGGGCTGTCCATAGATGTCAAGCACCGCGCCCTCGTTTTGTAAAAACTTAACGAGATGGGGCGTCGAGGGGTCGGTTAAGTCCGATAGCGTCACATCTTCACCGAGGACAATAGTGGCAACCGCTTTTGGGTCTTCAGATGTACTTCTCAGTCCCTCCGCGATTTGGGCCACCTCGTGTAGCTGAAGGTGTTCTTCAGCAGAAAACATGTAGGCCACCACATACTGAACCGACCTCTCAAGAAGACTCCCCACAATGCGGGCGCGCTTCAAATAGCGCAAGGCATTTGACATACCGTCTATGTAGTCATCGCGCTTGGTGACTGTGAACTTTAGGTGGAGCACCTGCAAGCCATCCATGAGCAACCGGATATCAAGGTCGTTCCCGCGTGACATCGTTTCGAACAGTTGATAGATGCTCTCGAAGTGCGGCAGGTAGTTAACATCGCGCTGTGCCCAACGAGCATCATCCAGTTCAATCGAGAAGGACGTGGGGGGCTCTTCTCCGGAAAACGAATGCCGAAGACTAATGGTCAACATTCCATCACATGCTTGCCCTTTGAAGGTGAAGGACTGGCTTCCACCCATTACATCGCCACGGAACTCTTCAAAAAAGGGCTCGCCAGTTTGCGGATGGTTGGCGGTGACCTTGAGCACAGCCGGAATGCAACGAGGGTCTATCCGAAATTTGGCGCTCTCAGGGGATGGCGTTAGGTGCTCAAAAAGTGGCGACCCAATGACAGTTGCTGCACCACCGTCCAAGGAAACAGGCTCCCCGTGATTGACGAGCCGAGTTAGCTGACTCCTGAACTCATCAGCCATATGGGGAACCACACGGAAAGCCAACGGGACAGGCTGCTTCGCGCGTATGTCGAAGATCGTCTTACCGCTGACGTAGCTGGTTTCGACGCGGAATCTGGGGTCCATCTGCTCCATGCTGTGAGCCAAAGACAAATGCACATTGCTTACAGCCGCCAACTGAAATGACGATGGCGCACTCCCGAAGACCATTCTCATTTGGTCCTGGACATCTCGCTGCTCAATCGGTGCTTGACCTAAACGACTCCGGGCCCGCTCTTCGGCTTGCTGCCTCCAGTCGCGCAGCAACTCTGCGGGGTATCGCTTTGCGTCGTTGTCAACATCACGGGAGCAGATGTTGCAAAGCCATACTCCATTAGCCAGATCCTTTCGCTGTTCTGGCGTCATCTCTTTGAGATACCGTGCCCCACCTGGAGCCGCTGCGTGGATGTGAGCAGCAACTCCAACATTGTTCACCTTGTCATCCCCAGCAGGGCCCAAAGTACTCTTATCGCAATCGGGATTTGAGCAATGCCCGGCCACTCGGGACCGTAGTGATTCAATGACTTTTGGGCTGAAATCATCCCTTGCTTTTCCCATCCGTACTCCCTTCGATTTACCTATTGTGCGCTCTCGCTTCGGTACACCCTCTTGAGTCCAAGCCCAGTGATGGGCCGAAAAACTGTCAGGGCTTTACGCCTTCCACCCCGGACGCCATGCGGGTGCCTTGTAGACCTTGGGAAGCTTGAGGGACGGATAGGCAATGGATTCAGCCAATGGTATGAGGTCCCACGGCTTCAACTTCAGGTAGTGGTCCACATTCACGCCACCTTCGGGTTTCTGACCAATGTACTTGCAGCGTAAGGACACATCAGTTCCCGTCCTGGCAAGTGCCGTATTGAGTGAACCCCGCAGGCTGTGAAACACCACGTCCTTTCTGAAACCATGGCGGATTTTCACCTTGGAGAACCAGCTACTGATGCCGCCACCGGCATTGTTCTGGGCGTCTTTGTTGATGCCCGGAAAGAGCCATTCCTGTCCCATGTCCCTGATGGCCTCGCGGTACTCCACCAAGCCCAGGTCAATGAGGCCGACAGCAAGGGGGATGGTCCGCTTAGATGCTCGGGCCTTCAATGATTGACCTTCGGCGGTCTCTTCAATCCGCAGATACCAAACGTCATCTACCTCTTCCAGGTCATCCACACGAAGCTGGGCAAGCTCAGTGATGCGGGCCCCGGTGAACAAACCCAGCAGGGGCACCCAATAGGCCGCATCAAGCCCAGCATTCCTGCTCTTGGGCAATTCGTAGTGTTGCCACACAGGCAACCCAAAGAGCCGTTGAAGCTCTTCTTCAGTCCATTCGTCCCGTGTACTGGCAGGCACTGTGTCAAGCTTCGTGGTGATACGTGCCCATAAGCTGGCCGGGAGCTTGCCCGTTACAGCCGAATAGTGGTTCAGCAAGGTTCCCAAGTTGATGATGTGGTCACGCACTGATGTGGTGGTCATCCCCTTTGAACACTCAACTTCCACCAAGGTGCGCAGCAGTTCCACCCCACAGGTCCGCTCCATGTCGGCCATGCTGGGGTTCCTGGTGTGCTTCTCGTACCAGTAGAGGGCCCGGCTGTACTTGGCAATGGTCTTGGTCGGATAGGGCTTACGTCCAGCCTTCCCATGTTTAGCCCAATCATCGAAGACATCCCGCAGAAGAACAGCCGATGGGGCAGCCTTCAGCACATCCAACGGTTCACCCGGCTTGCGTGCTTCTGTTGGGGACTCATCAGGCCTTGACGGCACTTGAACAGGTTCTGAAGGGGTAGCCACCACCTTGCCCTTGTCACGCTGCGTGAGGTCTTCCAGTGCCTCCCTTTTGGCCTCCAAGAGCTTCAACAGGTAGGGCCTCGCTTCGGGCTTGGTCCAGTCGTATGACACCCCCAACCATTCAGCAGCCCCAATGGCGTCCTTCAGGATGGCCGCATGGATGCGCCGCGCCACGGCCTTACCTGCTTGCGTGTCCCGCTCAAGGTTCCACCCTTCCAGGCCATCGGCGCTATGGTCATCAAGGTACTCACCCACAGGTTCTTGGATGGCCTCCAATGCCTCTTCCTTGGTCACCTTTCCGGCTGCAAGGTCCCGCATCGTTGCGACCCTATGGGCCACCTGTGGGGAGTTCCGTCGATAGTCGTCTGCATTGAAGACACAGAAGCGGATGTAGTCAGCAAGCTGGGTGACCGTTTCGGGGGTCAGGTCAGAGACAGGGAGGGGGTTGACCTGTCGGAGGGCGATAGCCCATTGGGCTTCCAACTCCACCAACTTGGCAGCGGCCCGCAGATTCGCCTCTCGGAGGTCTGCCGTCAAGAGGGAGGCCCGGAACGCCCACTGTTGGCCCTTGTGGGCTGGATGCTCTGCAAGCTCCTTGGGCGTCTTCTTGAAGTAGTGCCACTGCGTGGAGTTGGGCACTCGGCGCACACCTGTAGCTGGTTTCAATTCGGGGTCCTCTTTGGTCATCCCGAACCCTCAAAGTACAGCCTAAAAGTACATAGTACCAAAGAAAAACCCCCTATGAAGGTCAGTCTCATAGAGGGCGTTCTGTACTTGGCGGAGAGGGCGGGATTCGAACCCGCGGTAGGGATAAACCTACACACGCTTTCCAGGCGTGCGACTTAAACCACTCATCCACCTCTCCGAAGCCCTCTATTGTAGCAAGGGTTTCGCTCAGTTCAGCGCGACCTTCTTGCCGTCTTTGTAGGCATACAGCGTCATGGCCGGATTTTTCAGTTCCCCGTTCGACTCAAAACGAACCTGGGCCGTCACGCCGGTGTAGTTGGCCTCGCCGAGTTTCGGACCGTAGACCTTGGGGTCCACCGAGCCGGCGCGCTTCATGGCGTCGGCCAAAACCATCGTGGCGTCGTAGGTGTATGGCGAGTAAACCTGGAACTGCCTCGGGAACTTGGCGTCGTATTTGGCACGCCAGGCTTTGCCGCTGGCCAGCTTGTCCAGCGATGCGCCACCCACGGCACAGACCACATTGCCCAGCGTCTTTGCGCCGCTGGACAGCTCGATCAACTTGTCAGTGCAAATGCCATCGCCGCCAAACAGGTAGGCCTTGGTCAAGCCCAGTTGCTGCATCTGGCGCAGCATGGGGCCGGCTTGCGGGTCCATGCCGCCAAAGAAAATGCCATCGGGCTTCTTGCTCCTGATCGAGGTCAGGATGGACATGAAGTCCACCGCCTTGTCATTGGTGTATTGCTCGCTCACCACTTCCAGGCCCAACTCTTTGGCCGTCTGGCGGAACACGCCCGCCACACCTTGGCCATAAGCGGTGCGGTCGTCAATGATCGCAACCTTCTTCAGCTTGAGCGTCTTGGCCGCGTACTGCGCCAGGCCCGCGCCCAGCGCCTTGTCGTTGGCCAGCAGGCGAAACACATTCTTGTAGCCCAGGGTGGTCAGATCAGGGTTGGTGGCCGAAGGAGTGACCATCGGCAAGCCACACTGGCTGTAGATCTTGGCCGCCGGGATGGTGGTGCCGGAATTCAGGTGCCCGACCACGCCATTGACCTTGGCATCGCACAGCTTCTGGGCGGCCGCTGTGCCTTGCTTGGGGTCGGCCGCATCGTCCTCGGCCACCAGTTCGAACTTCACCTTCTTGCCACCGATCTCGACGCCCTGGGCGTTGAGATCATCGATGGCCATGCGGGCGCCGTTTTCATTGTCGCGGCCGTAGTGGGCCTGCGCACCCGACACGGGGGCCACATGGCCAATGCGAACGATGGTCTGGGCTTGCGCGGCAGTGACCATGCACAGCGAGGACAACATCGCAGCGGCGGCGGCCACTGGGAACAAAGCAAAGCGTTGGGTCATATTCACCTCCATCATTGAATGCCGTTTCAGAAAAAAATCAGCGGTTGTTGCGCAGCTTGGCCGCTTCCTGGGCCACGGCGCGTGTCACCACATCTCGCATGGTTCGGGACAACTCATCGCGCAGGTCTTGCATCAGGGTTTCGGTGAACTGGGCCAGCAAGGGCTGCATGGACTCACGCAATCGGAACTCCAGCATTGAATCGATCTGGCGCTGCACATCGGTCAGGATGCGTTGAGACAACTGCGCTTCTGAGACCTCGACCACGGGCATCGGCAGGAGCTTGTCACCCTCCGGGTCGAACTCGATCACCTCGGTGAGCGTGGGCACGTTGGCGTGATGCGGCCGCGTGGGAAAGTTCATTCCTTCACCTCGTGCGGCTGAATCTGCAGGCCCAAGGCCTCGTATTGCTTCCAGCGCTGGCGGCCCAGTTGGCGGTCGTGGGGCTCCAGCGACACGATCTCGAACAGGCGCTCAAAACGCTCCGGTTGATCAGGCATCTCCGGCCCCAGGTTGACCAGGATGCCGCGTTGGCCCGGGGCCTGCATGTCCACGCCATGCGGGGCCAGCCACACCGGTGTGTCATGCAAGCGCGCGGGCATGTCCTGCCCAAGCATGGCCAGCACATGCGGCAAAAACTCTTGCTCGTCGAACACCCAGAGCTGGCGGTCCAGCGCCTTCAGTGTGTTGGCATCGCCCGTGACCAACACACCTGCACCGCTTTTATAGGCCTTGCGCAGCAGCCGACACGCGTAAGACAGCTTGTCGGTCATGCCATGGTGAAACTCAACGGTGTTCATCAATCAGTCAGTCCGGGTCATCAAACGGCTTTGCCCGCCACCTTGGTGGTTTTCTTGGCGGCCACCACTGGCGCTCGCGGCATGAGGGCGCCCTCACCCGCTTGCGACAGCACGAACTGCGTCAGCAAGCCGACAGGACGGCCCGTGCCGCCTTTGGCGCCGCCCGATTTCCAGGCCGAGCCGGCGATGTCAAGGTGAGCCCAGCGATACGCTTTGGTGAACTTGCTCAGGAACACGGCGGCCGTGATGGCCCCGCCTTCGCGGCCACCCACATTGCCCAGGTCGGCGAAATTGCTCTTGAGCGAATCGCCATACTCGTCGTCCAGCGGCAAGCGCCAGGCGGTGTCCTGGGCCTGCTGGCCGGCGGACAGCAGCGATTGCGCCAGCGCTTCGTCGGCGCTGAACAGGCCACTGTGGATGTGCCCCAAGGCCACCACGCAGGCGCCTGTCAAGGTGGCGATGTCGACCACCACCGCGGGCTTGAAGCGCTCGGCGTAGGTCAAGGCATCGCACAAAATCAGGCGACCTTCGGCGTCGGTGTTGAGCACCTCGATGGTCTGGCCAGACATGCTGGTGACCACGTCGCCCGGCCGGGTGGCGGTGCCACTGGGCATGTTCTCGCAGGTGGGGATCAGGCCAATCAGGTTGACCTTGGGCTTGAGTTCGGCCACGGCGCGGAAGGTGCCCAGCACGCTGGCGGCGCCACCCATGTCGAACTTCATCTCGTCCATGCCCGCGCCGGGTTTGATCGAGATGCCGCCGGAGTCAAAGGTGATGCCCTTGCCTACCAGCACCACGGGCGCTTGTGTCTTGGCCGCCCCGTCATAACGCAGGATGATGAACTTGGGCGGCTCGTCCGAACCATTGGCCACCGACAGGAAAGAACCCATGCCCAACTTTTGCAGCGCCGGGCGGTCGAGCACCTCGACCTTCAGGTGCTTGAACTCCTTGCCCAGGCGCTTGGCCTCAGAGGCCAGGTAGGTGGGCGTGCAGTAGTTGCCGGGGCGGTTGCCGCATTCACGCGCCAGGGTCACGCCCTCGGCCACGGCCTGGCCTTGGGTCAAGCCAGCCTTCAAGGCCGCCGCCTGCGCGGTCGAGCCCAGCAAGGTCACCTTGTTCAAACCAGAAGGTTTGGCCGCGCTTGGCTTGGTATGGCTGTAAACATAGGTCGCATCGGCCACCGCCAGCACCAGGCTTTGCGCGTGTCCGGCCTCCAAGGGCCAACCTGCGCCCACCGCGATGGCCAAGTGGGCCACGCCGCGATCTTTGACCTCGCCCAAGCCCTTAGCCGCCGCCGCCTTGAAGGCCTTGCCAGACGCATCAGCCGCGGCGACCAACACCAATCGCGGCGCCTTCACGCCCGCAGGCCGGTGCACATACAACGCCTTGCCGCCTTTGAGCGCCCAATCGTTGCCTTTGACGGCTTGCTCGGCCAGGGCATCCAGGGCCGGATCGCCCGTGGTAGCGTGATCGTCGGTCAAGATCACCAACAAGACGTCGGCGTTGATTTGGGACAAGGCGGGCCCTTGGGCCACGGTGTAGCGATAGTCCATGCTGTGCGCGTCCATAATGGACGGATTGATTTGAGCTGAGCAATGTTATTCGATTCCTCTGTGCGCCGAGAACTCTGGCGAAGCTTTGTCGGCACGCTGGTGGTGCTGTTAACCGTGGTCCTGACCATGGTGCTGATCCGTATGCTCAGCCAAGCCACCAAAGGCGCGTTCGCGGCCAGCGACGTCAGCCTGATGCTGGGCTACACCCTCATCGGCCAAGCCCCCATGCTGGTGAGCCTGGCCCTGTTCGTGTCCGTGGTCGCCGTGCTCAGCCGTTTCTGGCGCGAAAGCGAAATGGTGGTCTGGCAAGTCAGCGGCGCCCGCCAGTTCAGCTTTTTGCGGCCGCTGGTGCAAATGGGCTGGCCGGTCCTCCTGAGCGTGGCCTTGCTGGTGCTGGTGGCCCGGCCTTGGGCGCAGTCCCAAACCCAGCTGCTGAAAGAACGCTACGAAAAGCGATCCGACATCGCGCGAGTGCAACCAGGGCAGTTTCAAAGCTCATCAAACGGCAGCCGGGTGTTCTTCATTGACAGCCACAGTGATGGCGAGCGGGTTGGCAAAAACGTCTTCATGGTGCTCACGCAAAATGGTCAGGAAGCGATCATCACCGCGCAGGAAGGCCAGTTGGAAACCGTCAAAGGGCAGCGTTACCTGAACCTCATGCGCGGCGAGAGAACCCAAACCGACTTGAAGACCGGCGAGAAAGTGCTGTCCCGCTTTGATTCGGCACGCATCCTGGTGGGCGAGGCTGAACAAAGCGAAGACGGCCGCCCGGCAGCGCGCAGCGCCTCCACGCTGGACCTGCTGGCATCGCCCGCCCCCGACATGCAGGGCGAGCTGGTCTGGCGAATCGGCATGGTGTGGGCTGCTTTGAACATGATGCTGGTCGGGCTGGGCCTGGCCTCGGGCAACGCGCGGCGCTCCGGCAACTGGAGCCTGGTATCTGCGCTGTTGGTATTCGTGATCTATTTCAACCTGCTGTCGATGACCCAAACCTGGGTGACCAACCAGCAACTGGGCACCTGGACCAGCCTGCTGGGCGTGCACGGCCTGCTGACCTTGCTGGCCCTGGCGCGCATTTGGTGGCGCGACGGCGGCCTGGTGACCCTGATCAGGGGGCGTTCATGAAGACCGTCCGCCGCCTGCTGTACAGCCAGATCATCGCGGCCGTGCTCTTTGTGGCCGCGGCTTTCCTGGCCCTGAGCTTTTTCACCGATTTCGTGGATGCCTTGCGCGACGTGGGCCGCCATGGCTACACCTTGGTGGACGCCATCTGGGACTGCGTGCTCGAGCTGCCCAGCCATTTCTACGACGTGTTCCCCATTGCCTTGCTGATTGGCACCACCTTGGCCCTGGCCCGGCTGGCGCAAACCTCCGAGTTCACCATCCTGCGCACCGGCGGGCTGGGCCCAGCGCGGGCCTTGTGGTTGCTGGGGGGCATCGGCCTGGCCAGCGCCTTGCTGATGGTTGGCGTGGGCGACTGGCTCATGCCTTTGGCTGAGCGCCAAGCCACCTTGCACCAGGCCCAGTTCCGCGAGGGGCAAGGCATCAAGTTGGGCCAAAGTGGCGCCTGGTTGCGTGAACGCGCACCGCAAACTGATGGCCAGATCCACACGGTGACCGTCAACGTGGGGGCGGCTGAAGGCCAGGACCACTTCCGGCAGGTGAGGATGTTCGAGTTTGACCACCTGGGTCGATTGGTGCGGCGTGTCTCGGCCCAGCAAGCCCGGGTTGAACCCATCGGCGAAGGCAAGGCAGGCTCGATGTGGCATTTGCAAGGGGTGACCGATACCCGCTGGCCAGGTCATTTCGCCATGCCGGGCGAGACCACCAACCTGGACGTCACGGGCATTGAGGAACGCCGCCTGCCCAACATGGACTGGCAAAGCAGTTTGACACCCATGGTCGTGGCCGCCTCCGTGCTGCCGCCCGACACCATGTCCACCCTGTCCCTGTGGCGCTACACCCAGCACTTGGCCAGCAATGCCCAAGCCGCGCAGCGCTATGAAATCCAGTTCTGGAAACGCGCCTGCGCCCCGCTGGTCTGCATGGTGATGCTGGCGTTGGCGCTGCCTTTCGCTTACCTCCACGCACGCAGTGGGGGCATGAGCCTGAAGATCTTTGGCGGCGTCATGCTGGGCATCAGCTTTGTGCTCGTCAACCACATCTCCAGCCACCTGGGCCTCCTGCACCAATGGACACCCTGGATCGCGGCGGCATTGCCCAGCCTGGTGTACCTGGGCTTGTCGATGAGCGCCTTTGTCTGGCTGGTCCGCAACCGTTGAAAACCTGGGCAGCAACACCATGACTTCACGTGGCATCCTCCTATTCGCCCACGGCGCCCGCGACCCCAACTGGGCCCGCCCCTTTGAAGCGGCGGCCGATCGGCTACGCCAACGCCTGGCCATCGGCGCAGACACCGAAGTCCGACTGGCGTTTCTGGAGTTCATGTCCCCCACCCTGCGCGATGCTGGCGCCGCCCTGGCTGAGGCCGGGTGCCAGCAGGTCACCGTGGTGCCTTTGTTCCTGGGGGCTGGCGGCCACGTGCGCAAAGACCTGCCGCTGCTGATGACCGAGCTGGCCGAGCAATACCCCCACGTGCAGTGGAAACTCAGCAGCGCCGTGGGCGAAACCGATTTGCTGATCCAGGCCCTGGCCGACAGCGCCTGGTCACTGGCACAACCTGACTGCCCCTTGAGCAAGCAACCATGAACCTGCACCAGTTCCGGTTTGTTCAAGAAGCGGCCCGCCGCAACCTCAACCTGACCGAGACGGCCAAGGCCCTGCACACCTCGCAGCCAGGCATCTCCAAAGCCATCCTGGAACTGGAAGAAGAGCTGGGCGTCGACATCTTCGTGCGCCATGGCAAGCGCTTGAAGCGGATCACCGAGCCCGGCCAACATGTGCTCAAGTCCATCGACCTGATCCTGCGAGAGGTCGGCAACCTCAAACGCATTGGCGACGAATACGCCCTGCAAGACGCCGGCACTCTGTCGATTGCCACCACGCACACGCAAGCCCGGTATGTGCTGCCCGAACCCGTGGCGGCCTTGCGCAAAAAGTACCCCAAGGTCGCCATCAGCCTGCACCAGGGCACCCCGGAGCAAGTGGCCAAGATGGTGCTGGACGAAACCGCCGACATCGGCCTGGCCACCGAATCGCTCAGCGATTTCCCCGAGCTGGTGACCTTGCCCTGCTACGAGTGGCAGCACGTGGTCGTCATGCCCGCGGCCCACCCCCTGGCCCAAGTGCCGCGCCTGACCTTGGAACAACTGGCCGCCGAGCCTTTGATCTCGTACCACCCCTCATTCACCGGCCGCAAGCGCATTGACCTGGCCTTTGCACAACGAGGCCTGACCCCCAACGTAGTGCTGGAAGCCATCGACGCCGACGTCATCAAAACCTACACGCGACTGGGTCTGGGCATTGGCCTGGTGGCCGAGATGGCCGTGAAAGACGATCCCACGATGGCCTCGCAGGGAGACCTGGTGTGGCGCCCCGTCGGGCACCTGTTCGGTCCCAACATGGCGAGGCTTGCATTTAAACGGGGGGCCTACCTGCGCCAGTTCGTGCTTGCGTTCGCCGAACTGATTTCGGACCGCCTGAGCCGACAGTTGATCCTGCAAGCCATGCAGCCCGGATCAAAGACCACCATCGGCAGCGACCACGGGCTGTAGAGCCCGCAGTTCAAACTCGGTTCAGGTTTTGTCAGGTGCGTTGTGGTTCAAGTCCACGTGCTCGAACTCGATCTGATTGTTGGCTGGCGGGGCTGCCACGGGCGCATCCGGCGGCTCCAGATCGTCCAATGACAAATCCAGACTGATCATGGGCTGAGCCTGGGGTTGCGCCTTGACCGGGCGCGTGGCCATCAAGGGCTCGATGGTCTCTGGCTCGGTGGACACGGTCACCATGATCGGATCGACGAACGGCAGACTCAGGTCCACCGCGTCACGGGTTTCGGGCTCACGCTCCGAAAGATCCCGGGCCACAGCATACAAAAACAGCAATTCGCGGTAAGCCGGCAAGTCGAAGGTTTCAACCTCGGCATCAGGCCGGGTGAGCGAGCGCTCCAGCACGTCCATCGCCTTGGCCGGTACCGCCCACAGGGCCTGCAAACGCTCGACGATGCCCGGGTATTCCGACAGGCTGTGTCCTTGCAACAGATCCGATTCCCAGGCCGGCGCATAACCGTTGAAACGTTGATTGAACTCGGCCTGAACCCGCTCGTAGTCCTGCCGTTTGCCCAGGCGCTGGTAGATCTCAAGCAGCTTCAGGAAAGGCAGCGGGCTGGCACCCGTGGTGCTTTGCACGTGGCTTTCGAGCAGGTCCAGGGCCGCATCATCCTGCCCCAGCACGATGAAGAACTCTGCTTGCTGCTCCAGGTCGATCAACTCCTCGACCGACACCTCGCGCGGGGCCTCATTCTGCAAAGGCCGTGGCGCCCGTGCGGCTGCCGTCACAGGCGATGCCGACGCATTGCCCGCCGGCGGAATGTTGAATGTGGGCGCGGTCTCTTTCACCAACGCAGGGGCCCCCGGCGTTGGCACCGCCACCACTGGTGGTCCTGCGGCAGGGGTGGTGTCGCGGCTGCCATCGTCCAAACCCGCGTGCCCTGGCTTGAATTGCGCCAAGGTGCGCTCCAAGGGCGAGGCATTGGTCCCGTCGTCACCGGTCGGCTCGGAACTCGGCCCCGCGTCCGATTTCCACCAATCGGATCCTGCGCCCTGGCGCCGGTCCTTCAAAAACAGCACGGCCACCACCGCAGCCAACAGGGCGGCCAAACCACCCAGCGCATACACCAGGGTGGAGTTATTGCGAGCGGACTCCGCCTCTTGAACGCGGGCTTTCAGTTGGACAAGCTGCTGTTGAGATTGGGCCGACTCCTGCTTCAAGCTGGCCAAGCGCTTTTCAAGCTCTTGCACGCGCTGCTGATCTCGGGCCAATTGCTCAGGCGTGGAGTTCAGGGCCAACCACAAGGCGGCCGCGGCGGCACGGCGCTCACGCACCTCGGGAGAGGGCTCATCACCCTCGAACTTGCCTTGCGGGGTGGCGGTCATCGTCAGGTTGGGCTGAATCAACGCATCAGCATCCACAGGGTCCAACATCAGCCGCTCGCCCGATGAGCGCTGGGCCGATGTGGCCGCCGATTTACCCGCACCACCGGCTTGGAGGCGGCTCAACGTGGCTTCATCAAGCACCCTGGCTTCTTGGGCCTGAGCGCGTGGAGACAGCGCCATGCTGGGGGCGCCCTGCAACGCATCGGCCCCGGTGGAGCCAGCTTTCGTGGCCACCGCAGTTGATTTTTTGGCACTCGACGCGTTTGAATTTTTGTCACGTCGCGCGGCCTTGGGCGCGGTCTCGCCGTCATCCGAGGGCGCAGCAGCGATGGTCGAGCCACCGGTTTCAACGGTCAGGCCGCCCACCGTCACCTTGCCGGCTTTGGCGGCATAGGCCACGGGAGGCGCTTCAGTTTCACTCAAACTGGCAGAAGGCAAGGCGGCGCTGGGCGGATCGGCAAATGCCACGAATTTGCGACTGACCTTGGCCGAGCATCCAGCGGCCAAGTACACCGTGACCACCGGCTCGTTGACGAACTTGCGGGTCGTCACCTTGATCACACGCTCGCTGCCCGAGCCCGGCAACAGCACGGCCGTGACCTCGGCCCCGGCCAATTTGTCGTCACCAAAATAGACATCAGCCGCAACGCACTCGTTGGCGATGTCATTGGCCGTTTCCACGTGAATGGGAACGGTCACATTGAGTGTTTCGCCCAAAATGGCGCGACTGGTGGGCCGGCCGAAGCCCAAACCGTGGGATGCCCCAGACACTCCGTAAAGCGCCATACCGGCTAGAACCGCGGCCGATACTCTGTTGAATTTATTCATATCGGTGCATGCGAGGCCCAAGATTTCACTCTAGCATGAAGCCCAACGCTTCCATGCCGCGGGAAGCACCTTAACTTCCGCGCTATTCGTTACCGACTACCAAATTGAATGACCACTGAACTGCAAACCGAACGCGTGGGCACCACGCAAATCATGACCTTGGTAGGCCCTGCTACGCGGAACGCCTTGTCGCCCCAGGTTTATGCAGCCGGCATCGAGACACTCAACATGGCGGAATCCAATGATGATGTCCGTGCAGTGATTTTGACCGGCGCTGGTCATCATTTTTGTGGCGGCGGCGATTTGCAGCGTTTAACCCACAACCGCCAACACGATCTGCCCAGGGTGGCCGAACACATTGATGCATTTCACCAATGGATCGAAGCGCTGCGCAGCTTTCCCAAGCCAGTGATTGCCGCGGTGGAAGGCGTGGCCGCGGGCGGCGGCCTGTCGTTGGTACTGGCGTGTGATCTGGTCGTGGCGGCCGAGAATGCGCGTTTTGTGTCTGCCTACAGCCAAGTGGGCCTGTCACCAGACGGTGGTGCCAGCTGGCACCTTGCCCGCGCCTTGGGACGTGGCCCGGCCCTGCAACTGCTGTGGCAGAGCACCCCCATCTCGGCCCAACAGATGGCACATTGGGGAGTGGTGCATCAAGTCACCCCGGCCGGCACCGTGCTGCAACAAGCCCTGGCCTGGGCAGAACAACTGGCACAAGCCCCGGCCGGCGTGCTGAACAGCATCAAGGAGTTGGTGAACGAGGCCCCGGCCCAGACACTGCGCCAGCAACTGGAAGCTGAAAAACAACACTTCATGGTCAACCTGCTTCGGCCAGAAGCCGACCAGGCCATTGAAAAATTCCTCAACCGGCCGAAGAGCTAAGGGCTGCGGCCCTCAAGCTGCGGGTCGCCTGGGAGCACAGACGCCCCACGGCATGAAGCTGGGCTTCCTCAAGGGGCTGTCCCGGCATGCGGATGGTCAGGCGCCCACGGTTGACAGTGACCACCATGGTCAGGGCATCGGTCCACCAGGTAGTGGCGGCATCTTCAAGCACCGCCAATAGCTTGTCGTCCAGCCAGCGGCGAGCCACGGTTTCAGCGTTCGCCAACACCACAAAGCGCTTGGACAACACCACAGGCTCGCTCAACGTGACGCGCGGGTGCATGGGCAGCCAACGCATCTCTTCAGGCAAGGTGTTGTCGACCTGGGTTTGCATGGCGTTGGTGAAACTGCTGAACACCTCGGTCTCGAGCGCATGCGCCAGCACCCGGCTGACTACCAGGATCTGCACATCGGGGGAAAGCTTGGTTTCGCTGCGAAACCTGAGTTCTTTGCCATGGATGTAGGAACGTTGCGACGTGCCCCACTCCACTCGCCAATCTTCATCCTCAACCTGGACCACGTGGCCGCCACCGTCCTTGTCGCGCACGGTTTTATAGGCGTAGCCCTCGGCCTTGGCCCAGCTGGACAACACCTGCCCCTCGTCGCCCTTGGAAGAGCTGGGGGCAATCATGCGTTTGATGGATGCAAACATGCTGGTCAGCGAAACGCCGGATGAGATTGGATGGGCCGCAAGGTACTTGCGTCCATTCTGCATGGGTTCGGTTCACATGGAGGGCCATGTTTTCACCACCCAACGCCATCACCAACAAATACTGGTCTGCCCGGAGGGGATCGAACCCCCAACCTACCCCTTAGAAGGGGGTTGCTCTATCCAGTTGAGCTACGGGCAGGCATGGCGCAATTTTACGGCCTGGCGCGGCGGCCACATCAAGGCTGTTGCCAACAACCCGATGTGCTTTGGCGCGAGTTACAAAACTTACCAATTGCCGATGCCGAATTTCGGATCGCGGGACAACAGGGCGTGAACATTGCACGCCCTCATGATTGCAACGCCGTTGCCAACAATGCGGTGGCCCATGAAAAAAGCCAGCAGATCATCAAATCTGCTGGCTTGTTCAATTGTGGTCGGGGCGGTGGGATTCGAACTCACGACCCTCTGCTCCCAAAGCAGATGCGCTACCAGGCTGCGCTACGCCCCGACTAGTAGATGATTATAGCCCAGAATCCGGCATCAATGAACCACACGTGCCCTTATTGGCAGGTTTTCGAGATTAGACTACTCCAGACATTGGTCTTCATCGTCACCAAAGACTGGGCAGGGATGCTCAGACCTGTCAACACAGCGTCAGGAAAACGTCCAACGCCTTCCATGGTCGAGCCCCAAGACCAACTGTTGGGCAGCCTGACACTGCCAGTGACATTGCCGGTGTAGGTGAAAGGGTCGTCGCAACGACCGGTGAAGGGCACGGTGTCCCCAGTCACTTGACCAGCCACCAGCGTACAACGTGGGTTCATCTTCACGAATTTATTGAACACGCTGGTCGGTGTTGCTAACGCTGTAGCAACGACGGATGTCATGCACACAGTCGCACTGCCCTGGTTGCCAATGCTGTTTAATCCCACCTTGGCGCCAGTCTTCAGGTCGGTTGGCATTGCAGCGCTGATTTGCGCAGCAAACTGAGACATGACCACTTTCGTGTCTTTGCCATTGATCTGAACACGGTAGTCGGATCTCCACTGGCCAGGAATGACCGCATGAGCTTGTTGTACCGCAAGTCCCAACATCAACATGGACCCAACAAGGGTCTTCACCAGAAAACGCTTTTGCACACTTCTATCCACAACGAACTCCAAACCAAAAATAATGGGCACAACACCCGATATGCGAATTCTGAGGCGGGGAAATTCTGACGCCGATTTGAACGTGACCAGGCGTAACGTTCACACGAATCTCGGTTACACACAGCGCCGGATTCATCCCCCTCAATTCGTGATTTGTGACCAAGTTTTCTCAAGCCGTTTGATGCTCACGGGCTGCGGTGTTCGCAGCTCTTGCGCAAAAAGACTGACACGCAACTCTTCAAGAAGCCAGCGGAATTCATCGGTACGCGCGTCCACCACGCCCTTGAGATCGGCGATGCGACGCGTGTAGCGCTGCTCCAGGGGGCGCAACTCAAGCAGGCGCTGCGTGTCGCGCGCCGGGTCACCACGCAACTTGTCCAGCCGCAATGTAATGGCCTTGAGATAACGAGACACATGTTGCAATTGCGAATACGGCGTCAGGACCACAAAACGCTTGGGCATGAGCCGCTGTAGTTGTGCGGCGATGTCGTCGTGCACCTCTTTAGGGGGCTTGGCGTCCTTAAGCTTGCGCACGGCCGTTGCGTAATCCACCAACACTGTGCCAGCCAGGCGTGCCACTTCTTGCGCAATCAGGTTCAGGCGCGTGCGGCCTTCTTCGACCCGTGCCTTGAAACTGGCTGCGTTGGCGGGCAAAGGGTCAAGCAAAAAAGCGCGATCCAGGGCCAAATCGATGATTTGATCGCGCAATTCGTCGGACGCGCCCAGGCTCATGTAGGCCATGGCCATCTTCTGCAGCTCGGGGATGTTCTTCTCAAGGTACTTCAGTGGCTCCTTGATCTGCAGGGCGACCAGGCGGCGCAGGCCCGCACGGTGCTTGAGGGCCGCGACTTCGGGCTCGTCAAAGACTTCGATCTCGACGTGCGCGCCCTTGTCGATCAGGGCTGGGAAGCCGATCAGGATGTGTCCACCGCGCTGGATCTCCATCAGCTCGGGCAGCTCGCCAAAGGACCAATCGGTCAAGGGCTGTGGCGGCCTGGCTTTGACCAGGGGGCTGGCCGCAGCAGGCGACGAGGCAGGCGCCTTGCTGAAGCGGGCAGTCGATGCGGCGCCTCCTAACGCAGGCAGGGACTCGTCCACACCCGACACCACCGACTGCGCCTTGAGCGCGGCCAGGGCCTGGAAAGCACCGCGCGCTTCATGACCCAGATCAGCTTTGAGCGCGGCCAGGTTGCGGCCCATGCCCAACTGGCGGCCATGCTCATCCACCACGAGGTAGTTCATGAACAGGTGGGGCGACAGCAGCTCGAGCTTGAAGTCGGCTCGCTTGATGTCGAGCTGGGTCTTGTCGCGCACGGCCTTGAGCAGGACATCGAGCATGCCACCACGCGAAAATTCAGCGGACTGAATGAAAGCCTCGGCGAAGTCGGGCAGCGGCACCAGTCGGGCACGCGGCCTTTGATGCAGGCTTTTCAACAAGGCCAGCACCTTGTCTTTCAACATGCCGGGCACCAGCCATTCGCCACGATCATCGCCCACCTGGTTGAGCGCGAAGATGGGCACGGTCACGGTCACGCCGTCTCGGGCATCGCCTGGTTCGTGCAGGTAGCTTGTGGCGCAATCGATGCCGCCCAGGCGCACGGTTTTAGGGAAAGCGCTGCTGGTGATGCCGGCCGCCTCGTGGCGCATCAGCTCTTCGCGCGTGAGGTGCAGCAGCTTGGGGCTCTCGCGGCTGGCGTGGCGATACCAGCGTTCAAACGTGGCGCCGGACACCACTTCAGGCGGGATCTGCGCTTCGTAGAAGGCGGCGATCAGCTCGTCATCGACCAAGACGTCTTGACGGCGCGACTTGTGCTCCAGCGCTTCAACCTGCGCGATCAGCTTGTGGTTGTGGGCCTGGAAAGGCAGGCGTGTTTCCCACTCGCCATTGACCAGCGCTTCGCGGATGAAGATCTCGCGCGCCATGGCAGGATCGACCAAGCCGTAGTTGATGCGCTTGTTGCTGTAGATGACCAGGCCATACAAGGTGGCGCGTTCGAGCGCGACAACCTCGGCGGCTTTCTTCTCCCAATGGGGCTCGAGCATCTGCTTTTTCAGCAAGTGGGCACCCAGTTGCGTGACCCAGGGCAGCTCGATGTTGGCGACGCCCCGGCCATACAGTTTGGTGGTCTCGACCAGTTCAGCGGCCAGGATCCAACGCCCGGGCTTTTTCGACAGATTGGCGCCGGGGTGCTTCCAGAATTTGATGCCGCGGGCGCCCAGGTACCACTCTTCGTCTTCGCTCTTGAGGCCCAGGTTGCCCAGCAGGCCGGCCAGCAGTGAGCAATGCACCTGCTCATATGTGGCGGGGCTGCCGTTGAGGCGCCAGTTGTGCTCGGCCACCACGGTGTGCAACTGCGTGTAAACGTCTTTCCACTCGCGCACGCGGCGCGGGTTGATGAAGTTTTCTCGCAATAGTTGCTCGTATTTTCGGTGGCTGAGCTTGTGCTGCTCAGGGGCGCCGGGCGCATGGTGGCCGTGGCCGCCCCGCCCTTCGTCCAGCCATTTCCACAGCTTGAGCGTGCCCATGAATTCCGACTTCTCGTCGTCGAACTTCTTGTGCTTTTCATCGGCGGCCTGCTGGTGCTCGACGGGGCGGTCGCGCACGTCCTGCACACTCAAACTTGAGGCAATGACCAGCATCTCGGCCAGAGCCTGACGGTCTTTGGCTTCCAGGATCATGCGACCCACGCGCGGGTCCAGCGGCAGGCGCGCCAGGGTCTGCCCAAGCGGCGTGATTTCGTTGGCCTCGTCCACCGCGCCCAACTCGTTGAGCAACTGGTAGCCGTCGGCGATGGCCTTGCGCAGGGGTGCTTCGATGAAAGGGAAATCATCGACCAGGCCCAGGTGCAGCGACTTCATCCGCAGGATCACACCGGCCAGTGAGCTTCGCAAGATCTCGGGGTCGGTGAATTTGGGCCTGCCGTTGAAGTCTTTCTCGTCGTACAGGCGGATGCAGATGCCGTTGGCCACGCGGCCGCAACGCCCAGCCCGCTGGTTGGCCGACGACTGGCTGATCGGCTCGATCTGCAGCTGCTCGACCTTGTTGCGAAAGCTGTAGCGCTTGATGCGCGCCAGGCCCGCGTCGATCACATAGCGGATGCCAGGCACGGTCAGCGAAGTTTCGGCCACGTTGGTGGCCAGAACCACACGGCGCGCGCCACCGGTGCGGAAAACCTCGTCCTGCTCTTGCTGGCTCAGGCGCGCGAACAAGGGCAGGATGTTGGCCACCATGCGCTGGTTGGCCATGTGCTTGCGCAATTGGTCGGCGGCCTCGCGGATCTCTCTTTCACCGGGCAAAAACACCAGGATATCGCCGCTACCTTCGCGCCAGAGTTCATCGACCGCGTCGGTGATGGCCTCGTTCAGGCCGTAGTCGCGACTGTCTTCATAAGGGCGCCAACGCTGCTCAACCGGGAACAGCCGGCCCGAGACCATGATGACCGGCGCCGGTCCCTTGCTTGAGGCGAAATGCTGCGCAAACTGGTCGGCATCAATCGTGGCCGAAGTGACGATGATCTTCAGGTCGGGCCGGCGTGGCAGCAACTGGCGCAGGTAACCCAGCAGGAAGTCGATGTTCAGGCTGCGCTCGTGGGCCTCGTCGATGATGATCGTGTCGTAGGCGCGCAGCAGCGGATCAGACTGGGTTTCGGCCAGCAGGATGCCGTCGGTCATCAGCTTGACGGAGGCGCCCGGCTGCAAGCGGTCTTGAAACCGGACCTTGTAGCCCACGACTTCGCCCAGCGGCGTGTTCAGCTCTTCGGCGATGCGCTTGGCCACGCTGGACGCGGCAATGCGGCGTGGCTGCGTGTGGCCAATCTGCTGGGCCCGCTGGCCCGGCACGCGCGGCTGGCCCCAACCGCCCCGGCCCATGCTGAGCGCGATTTTGGGCAGTTGCGTGGTCTTGCCCGAGCCCGTTTCACCACACACGATGATGACCTGGTGCTCGCGCAGCGCGGCTTCGATGTCGGCGCGTTTGCCGCTGACGGGCAGCGATTCTGGGAAGGTGATGGGGGGCAGCAAGGGGATGAGTGCTCTGGTCGGGACAGGAACGGGATTATCTGTCGCCCGAGCGCCGTCCAATGCCCGTACCATTGCGGCTGACGTTCCCTCCCTCTAGAAAAAAGCGCTCGACCGCTGCCCGCCTTCATGGACCTGGTTTTCCCCCACACCTTCGTGCCCTGGTTTCGCTCCGTGGCACCCCACATCCATGCGCACCGCGGCAAGACCTTCGTGGTGGGCCTGTCAGGCGAGCTGATCGCCGCCGGCAAGCTGGAAAGCTTCGTGCAAGACCTGGCCCTGATGCACGCCATGGGGATCAAGATCGTGCTGGCCCACGGCTTCAGGCCCCAGCTTGAAGAGCAACTGCGCGCCAAGGGCCAGGAATCCAAATTCAGCCACGGCATGCGCATCACCGATTCGGTGGCGCTGGACTGCGCGCAAGAAGCCGCCGGCCAGTTGCGCTACGAGATCGAAGCCGCTTTCTCGCTGGGCTTGCCCAACACGCCCATGGCGGGGGCCTCGGTCAGCGTCATCTCGGGCAACTTCGTGACGGCCCGCCCCGTGGGCATCGTGGATGGTGTGGATTTCATGCACACGGGCCTGGTCCGCAAGATCGATGCGGTGCCAGTGCGCCGCGCCATCGACACCGGCGCCATGGTGATGCTGTCACCCTTTGGTTTCTCACACACTGGCGAGGCCTTCAACCTGAGCATGGAAGACGTGGCCACCAGCGCCGCCATCGCCCTGCAGGCCGACAAGCTGATCTTCGTGACCGAGGTGCGCGGCATCTTGCAAAGCGTGGTGCAGGCCCCCGACAAAGCGGTTGAACTGGAAGCCACGCAAAACAACGACGACGAGATCGACCAGGAACTGGCGCTGCTGGACGCCAAACGCCTGGTCGCCAGCCTGCCCAACCCCATGCAGCCCACCGACACGGCCTTCTACCTGCAGCACGCTGTGAAGGCCAGCGAAGGCGGGGTTGAGCGTGTACACATCATCCCGTTCAAGGTCGATGGCGCGCTGCTGATGGAGGTGTTCACCCACGACGGCTTGGGCACCATGATCGTCGACGAAAAACTGGAAAGCCTGCGCGAGGCCACGCCGGATGACGTGGGCGGCATCCTTCAACTGATTGAGCCTTTCGAGAAGGACGGCACGCTGGTCAAGCGCAGCCGCACCGAGATCGAACGCGATGTGTCGCAATACACCGTGATCGAGCACGACGGCGTGATCTTTGGCTGCGCTGCCCTGCACGCCTACCCGGAATCGGGCACGGCAGAGATGGCCGCGCTGACTGTGTCACCGAATGCGCAAGGCCAGGGCGACGGCGAGCGCATCCTCAAGCGGATCGAGCAACGCGCCCGCGCCATGGGCGTGTCGTCGTTGTTCGTGCTGACCACGCGGACCATGCACTGGTTCCTCAAACGCGGCTTTGCCCCGGTTGACCCGACTTGGTTGCCCGAAGCGCGCAAGCGCCATTACAAGTGGGATCGCCGCTCGCAGGTGCTGGTCAAGCCGCTCAAATAGCCAGGCTCAAGGCCAGTGGGTCTTGGGTAACTCAGTTCCCGATGAAGGTCCTGAAGCCATCGGGGCAGCGGCCATGTCGACTCACCACGGCATCGGACAAGGCATGGCCAGGTTGAAGATACCGGTTGACCTGTGTGGCCACCTCCAGATCAAGCCGCTTTTGCATGGCATCGACGGTGCTCTCGTGGGTAACGCCGCTGATGTCTTTCGGCAAAGCCACGGACAGCTTCTGAGTGAAAGCGCTCAGGATCAAACGGGACTGGGACACGCACACGGGCCGCTGGGTTTTGTCGACCATGGCCACATAAGTGCCGCCATATTGGGTGACCAGGCTGACCACGGGCCCGACGATGGCATCGCAGTCGTTGCCGGCAGACTTGCCAATTTTGCCGGTGTGCGTGCCCGGGCCCACACTGCCACCCACCCGAACCCGCAAGGGGCCATCATCGCCTTTCTGGCCATGCACCAGCCAGATCGGTGTGCTGATGCTTTGCTTGAAGAGCGAGAAGCTGTCGCCGCTGCAGGCCTGGTTGCCAGGGCGTTCGGCGTCGACCTGGGCATCTGCAAGGGGCCCGGTGAGCAGGCAACTCAGGCCCAATTCGCCATTGGATGCCGTGGTCAAACCACAGTTTTGGTTGACCGACGCCAGCGGCGCCTGGCTGGGCACTGATTTGGGTGCCGACGAACAACCGGCCACGGTGAGGCACACGCCCAGAATGCTCATGGCGGACCACAAATCACATTTCATCCAAAGTCTCCTGATGGGATCTCTGTATCGTTCCATGAAAACCGCCATGATTTTTTGGCGCCCATGAGCTTTACCAACAGCCCCAGGGTTGAACAGCCTGCGCCAATCCTCGTACCATTGGCGGCTGCGCGAAACCCGTCCCACCTTTTTCTGGAAATCCGACCCATGGCACGCACCATTCAATGCACCCACCTCAAAAAAGAAGCCGAAGGCATGGACTACGCGCCCTACCCCGGCGAGTTGGGCAAGCGCATCTACAACGAAGTCAGCAAAGAAGCCTGGCAGATGTGGCTCAAGCACCAGACCATGTTGGTCAATGAAAACCGCCTGAACCTGGCCGATGCACGGGCACGCCAATACCTGGCTCGCCAGATGGAGCAGTTCTTCTTTGGTGGTGGTGGTGACCAGGTGCAAGGCTACGTACCGCCCGCTCAGTAAAGCCCACGTGACGCAACTGCCCCTGCTGGCGCTGGCAATCACAGGCCAAGCCAGCAGCGTTGTTCTCACGCCGGCAACGGCGTACGCCATCGGTTCAAGCGCCTGCTGTGAAACGCTTTTGGCCCTGCCGTGAAGCCCTGTTCGCAAAGGCTGCGCATGCTGAACATCAAGCAGGCGATCTCGGCACGGCCTTCGCGAAAGCCGTGGTGAACAACGCACCCCTGGCTTCGCGCTGAAGCCAGATCACTCCGGCATCAAAAAATCGCGACTGATGCCGTAACCCAAGTCACCAACGCGGTCCAGGAACTGCGTGAGGTAGGCGTGCAGGCCGGTGGACAAGATCTCGTCGATGCGGCCGTATTGCAGGTCGGCGCGCAGGCGGCCCGCACGGCGCAAGGTGTCGTCGCTTTGGTCATTGGCCACCGCACGCAGGTTAATGACCACCTCATTCATGCTGGCCAGCAATGAGCGAGGCATGTCGGGACGAAGGATCAGCAGCTCGGCCACTTTTTCAGGCCGGATCACGTTGCGGTAGACCTTGCGGTAAACCTCAAACGCCGAGACGCTGCGCAGCACGGCCGACCAGTGGTAAAAATCAACCTCTTTGGCCTCGTTGCCCGCGCCCGATCCGAAGAACTCGGCGGTGTCCAGGCTGTGGAATTTCACGTCCAGCAAACGCGCGGTGTTGTCTGAGCGCTCCAGGAAAGTGCCAATGCGCTGGAAGTGGAAAGACTCGTCTTGCAGCATGGTGCCCAAGGTCACGCCACGCGACAGGTGCGATCGGAACTTGACCCATTCGAACAGTTCGGCCGGGTCCTTCTTGAGGGCGCCAGTGCTCAGAAGACGATTGAACTCCAGCCAGGTCTGGTTGGTGGTCTCCCAGACCTCGGTGGTCAGGGCGCCGCGCACGGCACGCGCATTTTCGCGCGCGGCGCGCAGGCAGCTCAGGATGCTGGACGGGTTGTTGGCATCGCTGACCATGAAGCTCATGACATCACGCGCGGTGATTTTGTCAAAACGCTTTTGGTACTCCTCGCTCAGCTCGCTGATGCCCAGCAAGCCCTTCCAGCCTTGAATGGCCGAGGCGTCGGACTGCGGCAGGAGCGATGTCTGGTAATTGACATCGAGCAGGCGGGCCGTGTTTTCGGCCCGCTCCATGTAGCGGGCCATCCAGAAAAGGTGGTCGGCGGTGCGAGAAAGCATGCGGGACTCCGTGTGTGGAGTGTGGAGATTCAGACGTGGTTCCAGCCGGTCGGCCGGGGTGCTGTCGTCTGGTGGTTCGGGGGGCTGACTTTGAGCGCGAGAGCCGTCGTAACGCATGGTGGGATCCTCCTCATGCTTCCAGAACCCATGTGTCCTTGGTGCCACCGCCTTGTGAGCTGTTGACGACCAGGGAGCCTTCTTTCAGGGCCACGCGGGTGAGCCCGCCCGGCACCATCTGAACGGTTTTGCCTGACAGCACAAAGGGCCGCAGGTCAATGTGGCGAGGCGCGATGCCCGACTCCACAAAAGTAGGACACGTGGACAGTGACAAGGTGGGCTGCGCGATGTAGTTGCTGGGGTTGGCCAGCAACTGTTGGCGGAACGCTTCGATCTCGGCCGTGGTGGACGCCGGGCCCACCAACATGCCATAGCCGCCCGCGCCGTGCACTTCCTTGACGACCAGATCCTTCAAGTTGTCGAGCACGTACTTGAGGTCGTTCTTGTCGCGGCCCAAAAAGGTCGGCACGTTCTGCAGAATCGGTTTCTCGCCCAGGTAGAACTCGATCATCTTGGGCACGTAGGGGTAGATCGACTTGTCGTCAGCGATGCCGGTGCCAACGGCATTGGCCAGGGTGACGTTGCCGGCACGGTAGGCGCGCAGCAAGCCGGCCACACCCAGTGTCGAATCCTTGCGGAAGACTTCAGGGTCCATGAAGTCATCATCAACGCGGCGGTAGATCACGTCAACGCGCTGTGGGCCCCGCGTGGTGCGCATGTAGACGAAGTCGTCCTTGACGAACATGTCGGCGCCTTCGACCAGCTCGATGCCCATCTGCTGCGCCAGGAAGGCGTGCTCGAAATAGGCCGAGTTGTGCATGCCGGGCGTGAGGACAACGGCGGTCGGTTCGTTGACCGAGGCAGGCGCCACGGCGCGCAGGGTGTCGAGCAACAAATCGGGGTAGTGCGCCACCGGCGCAATGCGGTGTTCCGCGAACAACTCGGGGAACAGGCGCATGGTCATCTTGCGGTTCTCGAGCATGTAGCTCACGCCGCTGGGCACGCGCAGGTTGTCTTCCAACACGTAGTAAGTTCCCGTGCCATCGGGGTTGCAGGCCCGCACGATGTCGATGCCCGCGATGATCGAGTAAATGCCGCCGGGCACCTTCAGGCCCATCATCTCCTTGCGGAACTGGGCGTTGTTGAGCACGGGCTCAGGGGGGATGATGCCGGCCTTGAGGATTTCCTGGCTGTGATACACGTCTTCCAGGAATCGGTTCAAGGCGGTCACGCGCTGGCGCAGGCCTTTCTCCATCTCGCGCCATTCGTCGGCGGGGATGATTCGCGGGATCAGGTCAAAGGGGATCAGGCGTTCATTGCCAGCCCCTGTTTCGTCCTTGTCGCCATACACCGCGAAGGTGATGCCGACCCGGCGGAAAATCATCTCAGCCTCTTCGCGGCGTGAACGCATCACGTCGCGGGGCTGCTTGGCCAACCAGCGGTCATAGACCTGGTAGTGGTCGCGCACTTGGGCACTGTTGACGTGCATTTCGTCGAAGAATCTCATTGACTTCGTCCCGTCAGGGAGTCCCTTGAAAACAGCGGTCTGACAAAGTAATGCATGGAGTGTGCCAACCCTGGAAGACGGCGACATGGCACGGCACAGCTTTCGGGCACATCGGCATTTAACCGTGCAATATCGTTCTATATTGGTGCCTTCGTCAACTCTTTGACGCCTTCCTTGACCAGTCGCGTCGTGACACGCACCAACAAGGTGTGCTTTCCGCCGCCGCGGATGACGCCACGCAAAGGGGTCACGTCACCAAAATCGCGGCCGTGGGCCACCCGAACGTGGTGCGTGTCGGGCACGCAATCGTTGGTGGGGTCCAGATCCAGCCAGTGGCCAAAGGGCAGCCCCAAGCCAGGGCACCACACGCTGACCCAAGCATGCGAGGCGTCGGCACCCACCAAGGGCTCCTGCCCTTCTGGCGGCAAGGTCAACAGGTAGCCGCTGACATAGCGCCCCGCCAACCCACAGGCCCGCAGACACCCCAGCATGAGGTGGGCAAAGTCCTGACACACGCCTTTGCGCTGCTCAAATACCGCCAGGATGGGGGTGGAAATGTCGGTGGACGCAGGCGCATAGGTGAAGTCTGCGTGGATGCGGTTCATCAGTTCGATGACGGCTTCGGCCAAGGGGCGATCGTCCGTCAAGGACCGGGCACCATAGTCGCGCAGCTCATCGTGCACGGGCACGTAGGGAGACGCATAGGCGAACTCGCTGGCGCTCTGAAAAGGTGCCTCGGCGCGGTAGGTGAGCTGCTGGCGCACCTCACCGCAGGTGGCGCCTTGGGCCGGGTCCAACCCTTTGTAGCGGGCTTTCACCAGCACCTGGCTGCGGGCCACCACCTTGAGTACTTTGTGCGCCGCGTTGATGGCGAAATACGCGCGGCTGTTGCCAAAGGCATCTCGGCGGGTGCTGTGTTGCGCTGGCAAGGGGCTGACAGCCATCTCGAACTGCTCAAGCACCTGGCCTTCGTCGGACAGAGGCCGCAGGCAGGCGATGTGCTGGGCCATGTCCACCGCGCGTGCATAGCGGTAAAGGGTCTCATGCTCAACGGTCAGGCGTTGGGCGGAAGCGGTCAAATCGGTCGTCACGCGCTCACCATCTGTTCGGTCGGTTCCGAGTGGGCAAAGTAACGTCGGCCCAACTCGTCTGACAAGAGCCAGCCCGCGTGCATCAGGCGTTGCGCCAAAGCCTGCAAGGCGGCATTGCCCAACTCGGTCTCACACAGCTCTTCCAGCGTGACGCCCACGCCCTCCTGGGGCAACAAGGCCAACAGGTCTTCTTTGGGGCCGGCGCGGTCGGGCAGCTTGCCCAGCTCGGTGCGCAAGCGGCGCAGCACACAGGCCATCGAACGAGGGTTGGTTTCGTCGATCACCAGCATGGCGAGCAAGGCCGGCAACTCCAGGCGACGCTGGAAGCGCGCGCGGAAAGTGATGGCGCTGTCAAACAGCATCAGCAACAAGTCAAAGCCTTGCGGCGTGTGCATGGCTTCACGCTGCCAGAAAGCCTGCAGGATGCCGGCATAGCTGACCAGGCGCTCCAGCAG
>NZ_JACMNS010000208.1 GCF_014378415.1 Aquabacterium sp. | reverse complement strand
GCCTACGGCTTCCTCCGCACACCACCTCGCGGTGGTGCACTTGCCCTCAGCTCGTGGTTATCATGCTCACCATGAGTCCATGTCGGTACTCCCACAGGGGACTTCCACCCCATAAGTTCGCGCCCATGCTGGGCGCACCTTTTCGGTCAAGCCGACACCTACAAGCTTCGCTTGTCGGTGCCCTGCGCGCTTCGCGCTCCGGCGCGGCTTACCGCGGGCGTTAGGCCTCGCTACCCGTGAGCAAGTGGTAGTTGCAAAAAATACGTCCTTGACGTATAGTTGCGCATGTACACGATCGCAGAAACGCCTTCGTTTATCGAGGATGCGAAAAAGCTGTGGACAGAGGAAGAACGCGCTGCCTTTTGTGTTTGGATCGCAGGTAATCCCGAAGCTGGTGATGTCATCCCCAGTAGCGGCGGTTGTCGCAAGGTCCGCTGGTCTCGTGCTGGCATGGGCAAACAGGGCGGCGTGCGAGTGATCTATTTCACTCGCTTGCTGTCAGGTGAAATCTGGCTCCTCGTGATCTACGCTAAAGCGGTCAGGGGCAACATCCCTGGCCATCTTCTCAAAGATGTTCGAGAGGCCATTGAAAATGAGTAATCGCCGCCAAACCACAGACTCAATGTCTGGCACTGAACTCGGTCTCAAGCTCCTTCAATCTGTCAAGGAAATGAAGGCTGGCAAGGCCGCACGGGTCACCCAAGTAGAGCTCAACGAAGTGACTGAAGCTCGCCAACAAACCGGGTTGTCTCAAACTCAGTTTGCCGAAGCTCTCTGCATTTCAAAACGCACGCTGCAAGAATGGGAGCAAGGTCGCCGTGCACCTTCTGGCGCAGCACAAGCTCTGATTCGCATTGCCCGCAGGCATCCCGAAATCCTGCTCGAGTCTCTCGCGTGAATCCGCGTGGCCTAAATCGGGTAGCCGGGGGCTTTTAACCCCCAGCCCCCACACCACCCACCATGCGGGTCCGCAGTGGGCGGTTCAACAGGTCGGCTCGGTGACGCCACGATGGCCGATGCGATGCTCGACCGACTGATGCAAAGCCATCACCGCCTCACGCTGACCGGGGAGACGTTGCGCAAGAAGGGGCCGGCCAAAGGCAAAGCGGGCTCACCAGCGAGCGCCGACACGCAGCAGGCCGATGCTCGACCCCCAACAACCGTCGGACAGGATCGGGGGGCCTCCGGCGGCCTGGCGGGGGCCTGATCGAAATATTTAACAAGCCATCGGAAAAAGGAAAAAAGACCTTCAAAGCAAGCCAAACCCTACAATCAAACCGCGCAACACCCTGATCGGTCACGATGGCCGGAATCGGCGGTCACCTTCGCCGGAATACGCAACAGGGTTGCCACGCAAGGAAGCATCTTCAGCCAGCACCGAAGAGTGAACCCGATGGGCAATAGCGGCCACCATGGCTTCAGATAGCTGGGCAGGACTCTGGGTAACCAAGGCCTTGTGGTCGGCCACAAACTGAGCCGCCCAATGAGCACTTAAGGGTGCAGCCTTGGCGTTGGCTTCTGTCGGATCTTGAGTGGTCAGGGAGACGGGTGGGGCCGCGTAGATCAGCGGTGAACCATCGGCCTTAAGGTACTTCGGCAAGCTTGCCAAAGCATTGGGAACCTTGACTTTGAACCAGTAAACGGTGCCCCGTTTATAGATGGTCCCGGGGGTCTTCATCTTGGTGTGCTCCATCAAATAAGCACCCTTTAGATGTACACCCTGGGTATACAGTCACAGCCCGTAAGTTGTTGATTTCGTTAATTTTATTTATGAATCAACTACTTAGCTTGGCGGAAGCGGTGAGATTCGAACTCACGGTAAGGTCGCCCCTACGCTAGTTTTCAAGACTAGAGCCTTAAACCACTCGGCCACACTTCCTGGAAGCGCTGGATTGTAAGCGAAGCCTGGCGCTACCTTCCAGGCTTTTGCGATTGGGGGCAATCGATCTGGATCAACTCACGCGTGGCACCCTCAATGCGCACCGCGCTCAACTGCCCGCCCCACACGCAACCGGTGTCCAGAGAGAGCAAGTTGTCGGTGTTGATCAAACCCAAGGTCGACCAATGCCCAAAAGCAACCGGGGTATCGGCCGTGCGCCGCCCGGGCAGCTTGAACCAAGGCGAAAACCCCTCTGGCGCCTCGTCCGCCCCATCTTTGGTGGCAAATTCCATGGTGCCGTCGGCCGCGCAAAAGCGCAGGCGCGTCAGGCTGTTGATGATGCACCTCCACCGATCCGGGCCTTGCAAATCGTCTTGCCAGCGGTTGGGTTGAACGCCATACATGACGTTCAAAAAATCGCCGATGTCCGGGCTTTGCAGCATCGCCTCAACCTCACCCGCCAGGGCGACAGTTTGGGCCGCATCCCACTGGGGCACCACCCCGGCGTGCACCATCAGCCAACCATGCTCCCAGACCGCCATACGGCGTTGCCGCAGCCAGTTCAGCCAGTCGGCTCGGTCGGGGGCCGACAAAATGCTGTCCAGGGTGTCGCTTCGGTTCGGTTTGCGCACGCCATGCGACACGGCCAGCAGGTGCAGATCGTGGTTGCCCAGCAGGCAAACCGCCGAATCGCCCAGGCCGCGCAGCCTTTTCAGCACGCCAAACGAATCAGGCCCCCGGTTCACCAGATCGCCCAAAACGTAGAGCCGGTCCCGCGAGGGAGAGAAGTCAATCGTGGCCAGCAACCGCTCAAGAGGGTCACAACAGCCTTGCAAGTCGCCAACGAGGTAGATCATGGCACCAATTCTGCTACGCTTCGGCGATGAAAATCGATGGCCCGGCAATGCCCGGCGCCCCACATGGACGTTGCGCTTTTAATTTTTCTAACAATTCTCAACGGCTTGTTCGCCATGTCAGAGATGGCCCTGGCTGCCAGCCGCAAGGCGCGGCTGCAGGTGATGGCCGAAACCGGCGATGCTGGCGCCAAGGTGGCCATGGAGTTGCATGACAACCCCACCCAGTTTTTGTCGACCGTGCAAATTGGCATTACCTCGATCGGGATACTGAACGGTATCGTGGGCAATGCTGCATTTTCCGGAGACTTGTCGATCTGGTTGACGGCCCAATTTCACCTCAGCCAGAACGTTGCCGAAATCACGGCCACCGGGTTGGTGGTGCTGATCATCACCTTCATCACGATCATTTTTGGCGAACTGGTGCCCAAGCGGGTAGGCCAGATGTACCCGGAGCCTGTGGCACGTTTGGTGGCACAGCCCATGAAATGGCTGTCCCGCCTGACCAAACCCTTTGTGTACCTGCTGACCGCCTGCACCGAAGGCCTGCTGAAGCTGATGGGCGTGCACGACACGGGTGGCCGTGGGGTGACCGAAGAAGAAATCAACGCGAGCCTGGAAGAGGGCTTGGACGCCGGCGTGATCGAGGCCAATGAGCACCAGATGGTGCGCAATGTGTTCCGCCTGGATGACCGGCAAGTGGGCTCGATGATGATTCCGCGCAGTGACATCGCCTGGCTGAATCTGGAAGCGTCGATGAAGCAAAACCTCGCGATCATTGCGCTGCACGGGCATTCACGCTACCCAGTTTGCCGAGGTGGCCTGGACGATGTGCTGGGCGTGATCACAGCGCAGCAGTTGCTGCACCAGATCACTCAGGGTTTGAGCAACGACCTGTTGCAAGGCTTGCAGCCGGCGGTGTTTGTGCCCGAAACCTTGTCGGGCATGGAGCTGTTGGATCACTTTCGCGCCTCGTCGGTACAGATGGTTTTTGTGGTGGACGAGTACGGTGAGGTGCAGGGGGTGATCACCTTGCGCGATGTGCTTGAAGCCATCACGGGTGAGTTCACCACGCCACAGGACGAGAACAGCTGGGCCGTTCAACGCGCGGATGGATCCTGGCTAGTCGATGGCCTGATCCCGGTGCCTGAGCTGAAAGACCGGCTGGGCTTCAAGGCGCTGCCCGATGAGGACCGCGGCCGCTACAACACGCTGGCGGGCATGGTGATGATGTTGCTGGGCCGTTTGCCGCAAACCACCGACACCGTCGATTGGGACGGCTGGCGTTTCGAGGTGGTGGACATGGACGGCAAGCGCATCGACAAGCTGCTGGTTTCGCCCTTGCCTGAAGAAGCGCTTCAGTCCCAGTAGTGCCGGGATCGCTGGCGCCAGCATTCGCCCAGGCGAAGGCGCTGTGCCGGATCCCGCTTGAGCGCTTGGGGCTGCGCAAGCGGCGCTTCACTGCTGTTCCACAAGAAAGCACCGCAGGCGGGCGTGGCCACTCGCGCCACACCCAGTTCGTCGTAGCGGGCCACCACCTCGGGCGAGGGATGGCCATAGCCATTGCGCCGCCCCACCTGGATCACGGCTTGTGTGGGCCCCACCGCCTGCAGGAATGCATCGGTGGACGAGGTTTTGCTGCCGTGGTGCGGCACGACCAGCACGGTACTGCGCAAACCGGCAACCTGCTCACCCAAAGCCTGAGCCCGCGCCACCACATCAGCCTCTTGTTGAGCTTCGATGTCACCCGCCAGGAACACACTGGCCGCCTCACGGCCGGGCAAGGTCTTGGCCTGAATCCGCACCGCGCAAGACAAGGCATTGGGCGAGAGATCAGCGCGGCGCGCGTAGTCTTCGGCACGGGGGTGAACCACGGTGAAATCGACGCCATCCCATTGCCAATGCTGGCCCGCCTCGCACCGACGATGCCGCAAAGGCTCGCCGCCCACCATGGTCTGGCGCAAGGGGTGTTCGTCTTCCAGGGATGAGCGCAACAGCGTCACCGGCACCTCGCGCACGATCGAAGCTGCACCGCCCACGTGGTCGGCATCGCGGTGGCTGATGATCAGCTCGTCGAGCTGGGTCACGCCCAAGGCCACCAGGAGCGGCACCACCACACGCTGGCCAGCGTCGCTTTGGTCGCCCACCTTGGGGCCCGCGTCGAACACCAGGGCGTGCCGCGCAGTGCGCACCAGCACCGAGGTGCCCTGCCCCACATCCGCCGCCACCACGCTGAACTGGCCAGGCACGGGCGGCGGCACCAGCGACCATGGGCCGGGCAAGAACGGCAGCAACAGCAAAGCTGGCAAGCCTGCCAGACGCCAGCGCCAGGGCACGGGCAGCACCAAGGCCGCGGCTGCCAGGACCACCAACACCGACAAGCTCATGGGCAGCATGGGCACATGGGTGGACGCCCAAGACCAATGGGCCATCCAGGCCAGCACCTTGACAGTCATGGACACGAACCACGCAGCCACACCCCACAAGGCAGGCCAGACCACGCCGCCCAGCGCCAAAGGCGTGATCAGCGCCGTGAACACCGGGATGGCCAGCAAGTTGGCGGCAAAACCAACCACCGAGACTTGCTGGAAGAACACCGCCGCCAGCGGCGTCAACGACAAGGTGGTCAGCCACTGCGTTTGAACCAAGGATCGGACCATGATCGAGCCGCGCATGCGCCAGGACTCGTCGCCCGGTTCAGGCCTTTCGACTGCGGTGCCGCTGGACATGAGCACACCCACCGCGACAAAGGACAACCAGAAACCCGCTTGGCAAAGTGCCCAGGGGTCCATCACGGTGACCACCACCGCCGCCGCCAGCCAGACCGGTGGCCAAGGCCAGGGGCGACCACCGATGCGCAACAGCGCCCAGACAGCCATCATGCAAACGGTGCGCTGTGCGGGCACGCCCCAACCGGCCAGCAGCGAATAGGCCGTGGCCACGAGGACGCCACTGACCAGTTGCACGACGGGGGCGGGCCAATGGTGCATGAGCCGGGAGCTGCGCCGCCACAGCCACGCCAGCACCGTGCTGCCCATCCAGCCTACCATGGCGATGTGCAGGCCACTAATGCTGATTAAATGGGCGATCGACGTTTTGCGGAAGACATCCCAGTCTTCACGGCCGATGCCGGACTGGTCCCCGATGGTCAATCCTGAGAGCACGCCGGCCAGGCGCGCATCGGGCACTTGCCGCTGGATGGCCTCGCGGATGCCCTGCCTGAGCCGGTCTACCGCACCGTCCGACCACCAATGGCTGGGCGATTGCAGCAACTGCGGTTGCTGGCCTTTCTTGGCGCGGACCGAGCCGGTGGCTCGCACGCCCTTGTCCAGCAACCACAGTGCCGCGTCAAAACCACCGGGGTTGCCCGTGGGCACGGGGGGCTGCAAACGAACCGTCCAACGCCAGACTTGGCCGGCTTGCACCTGGGACAAGGACTCGCCAGCCTGCCAGTACAGCATCACGCGGCTTGGCATGCCTTGGTCCAGGGTCTTGCCCTGAAGTGCCAGGCTATGAACCGCCACGTCGAATCCCAGGCTGCCGCCTCGCAACGTGGGCAGACCCTGCACCTGCCCCTGGAGCAACAAGTCCTGGTCCTGCCATGAAGGCGGCAAGGCCTGCTGCATCAGCGCATGGGCTCGCCATGTGGTGCTGCCCCAGGCCAACAAGGCACATGCCAGCCACACCAGGGGCCATGCCGCCCGACGCTGGCCCGGCCTGCTGCGGCTCATCAGCCAGGCGCTGATCAACACCATCAGTAGGGCGGATGCACAAGCGCCCTGAGCCCAAGCCAAGGCGACCAAGCTGGGTTGCTGCAGCTGAAATGCCACGCCCACCACCCAGGCGGCCATGGCCATCGTCCACAGGCTCATGTGGAATGGGAAGCGTGACGTGGGTGGGTGTCGTGAATCATCAAGATCATCAAGCGGTCTCAGCGGCGGCATCCGGGAAGAGGCAGATTGTTGCTGTCAACCGCGCGCTGGCGACCCACCCCAACAGGTGATGGACAAAGCCCCAGGGTCTGGGGTCAGTCGCGCACCGTGTCAATCGATGATGGCGGGGTTGGGACGGATCGCCCCATTGGCTGCCAGGCCGGCGGCATCACCACGTGCAGCAAGGCTGATTTGAGGTTGGGGGCCTTGAGCATGTCCCGCCCCAACTCGATCCACGCATCAAATTCCACGCGCAAGGGGTTGTAGCTGCGCTGGGGTTTGACCAGGCCGTAGCGGATGGGGATGTCATCGCGCTCGGCCACGTAGGTGCCAAACAGGCGGTCAAAGATGATCAGCACGCCACCGTAGTTGGCATCCAGGTATTGGGGGTTGCTGGCATGGTGAACGCGGTGCGCCGAGGGCGTGTTGAACACGTATTCCATCCAGCCCAGCTTTGGGATCCAGGTGGCGTGAATCCAGAACTGGTACAGCAGGTTCAAGGTCAGGGTCTGTGCCACCAGCCTGGGCTCAAACCCCAGCCAGACCAGCGGCGCGAAGAAAATGAAGGTGCCGGTGAGCTTGCCGAACAGACCGATGCGCACCGCCGCCGTGAGGTTCAGCTCATTGGGCGAGTGGTGCACCGAATGGTTGCACCAGAACCAACGCACACGGTGGGCTGCGCGGTGAAACCAGTAGTAGCAAAACTCCTGGCCCAAGAATAGCAACAGCACGGTCTGCCAGCCATCCAGCTGCAGGGTGGTCAGGCGGTGCTTGACCGCCCATTGTGTGACCGGCGTGGACAAGGCCAAGGGCACCGTGAGGTTGATGGTGATGCGCAGCACCAGGTCCAGGAAGGAGATGCCCGAGGCACGCCAATCGTAGCGAGCCCGGCGGGACAGCACCCAGGCCTCGATCAGCGAGGCCAGCACGATGGCGGGCACCACCAGGAACAAGAGGATGGCGTCAATGTGGTCGAGTTGGCTATTCATGGGGTGGTAACCGTGCGGCTGGCCTTGTTCAAAGCACCTCGCATGGCCTGTTGCAAGGTCTCCGCGCCAAAGGGCTTGGGCAGCACGGCAATGCCCTCTTCGATGGCCCGGCACAGCTCTTTGGTGTAGCCCGTCACCAGCAGCACGGCCAGGGTCGGGTAGTCGCGCCGGATCATCGCCGCCAGGTCGATGCCACTGGCTTGCCCCGGCATGATGACATCGCTGATGACCAAGTCAATGTCTTGGTGATGGGTTGCCAGCCAAGGTTGCGCGGCGTCGGCGCTGTCCAGGTGGGTGACCTGACACCCGAGCACGCGGATCAGCTCGCAGGTGGCCTCGGCCACTTCAGGATTGTCTTCAACCAGCAGCACCCGGGCCACCAGGGGCGCCACCGCCACCACCGCCACCACCGGCACCTCGGGCTCGGCTTCAACCGCGGCCGCCAGGTTCACCGGCAGCCGCATCAACACGCTGGTGCCTTCACCATGGTTGGACCTGACCAGCACCTCGCCTTTGGCCTGCACGCAAAAACCATAGACCTGGCTGAGGCCCAGGCCAGTGCCTTCGCCCGGTGCCTTGGTCGAAAAGAAGGGTTCGAAAATGCGATCTCGGATGGCCTCGGGGATGCCGGAGCCGGTGTCGGTCACCACCAACTCAACGACGGCACCACCCAGAGTAGAGCCGCCGGCCGCCAGTTCAGCAGCGCTCAGGTTGCGGGAGCTGATGATCAGTTGTCCCCCGCTGGGCATGGCATCCCGGGCATTGATGACCAGGTTCAGCAAGGCCAACTCCAACTCGGCCGGGTCGACCAGCAGCGGGTGCGTGTCGGCCTGTAGCTCGATGCTCAACTGCACGGCTCCGCCCAAAGTGGTTCGAAACAGGTCGGACAGCGCAGGCAGGCTGTCTTGCAGCAAGACCGTTTCCGGCCTCAGGGCCTGGCGGCGCGAAAACGCCAGCAGTTGCCGGGTCAGCTTGGTGCCCGCCGTCACGGCGCGGTTGATGGCCCCCAGCGGTTTGCTGTCCTTGACGGCGGGGTACAACTGCCCCATCAGATAGGCGTTGGTATTGACCACCATCAGCAGGTTGTTGAAGTCGTGCGCCACCCCGCCAGTGAGCTGGCCCAGGGCTTCCAGCTTCTGGGAATGCCGAAGCGCATCTTCCGCCCGCCGCCTTTGCTCGGACTCTTCCTGCAGGCGCCGCACGGCTTTCAATTCTCTGGAAGCGCGGCGAAGCGCCACCGAAGCAACATAGGCCAGCGCCAGCCCCGCGGGGAAGGTTGCGGCGGCCAGCACCGCCACGCGGTTTTGCCACTGGGCCAGCAAGGCCCCGCGGTCAATGGAGGCCGCGACATACACCGAATACGGCTCCAGCCGCCTCAGCGAGACCAGCGGCCCGGTGTCGCCAGTGGGCTCCGCCATCTCGGCCAATGACATCGGCCGCGCACTGGGGTCAGCAACGGGATAGCGGGCCAGGACTGTGCCATCGGCTCGCATCAAGGTCACGCTCAGCCCGGGTTCGGACTCAGCCATCTTCTGGTAGAAATCAGTGAAGTACTGCGGCAGCAGTGAGACGGCCACGGCGCCCAGCAAGCTGCCATCCGGCGCCCGCCGACAGCGGCTGATATTGAAGAACTTCCGCCCGGTGGTGCGCCCGATGGCCAGGTTGGAGATGGACCAAGTGTCCGACTTCTTGTCACAAAAGGCCAAGTAGCCCCGGTCGTTGACGTTCAAGTCCGTCGGCACAGGGAAAAGTCGGTTGGACACCAGCGGGCGACCATCGGCGGCCCAGATCCAGATGGAGCGAACTTGTTCTACCTCAGAGGCTGCTTGCACCAGCTTGCGGTGCAGGGGCCCTTCCCGAGCGCGGATGTCAGCGGCCGATTGCGAACCCACCTCGTCCAGGATGAAATTGACGATGACGCCATTGGTTTCGATGACGCGCGAGGCGTGCTCGCGCACGATGGCGGCTGCCCGATCAACCCGGGCGTGCCCTTCCTGCAGGATCTGGCCCCGGGTGTACCAGGCGATGCTGCAGAAAAAAACCACCGGCAGCACCAGCGACATGGCGATCCACACGCGCAACCACCACAAGGAGCCTTCAGAGGGCACCGCGGTGCGGTCGTCTGCAGCGTCAGGCCGACTCAGGCCGATGAAACGCTCCAGGAAGAAAACCACCGCCAAGGCAGACATCAAGAAGATGACAACGTGAAGGTTACTGGGGTGAGGGTTCAGGCCTGGTACCAGCGCCCACACCGCACAGCCCACGGCGGTCCAGATCGCCGCAGCCCGCCCAGCCACGACCTGCACCGCGATCAGCGAAGTGAATGCCAGGACAAATGGAACGGCATCGGCCAGCCAAGGTTGCAGCAAGGCCCGCGTGCCCATGCCCGCCACCACCCCCGCCAGCACCACACCCAGCCAACGCCATGACTTTTTTTCAGCTGAAACGCTCAAGCCTTGTCTCCGATACGCCGTACGCCAGGGAATGGTGGGCAGTCTACAACCGCCTGGGCCCGCCAGGAGCGAGCTTGATCGGCCTGTGTCAACATGGCGGGGTTGTTGGCCAATGCAAACCCCCATGCCCCATTTCTTGCAGAATCTGCGGTCTCGCCTTGGCAAGTTGCACGACCTCTTCCATTGGCCGTTGGCCTCGTTGCGCGGCTACCTCACCGCGGTCATCATTGTGGCCACGGTGCCCATGTCCGGGCTGGCGTGCTACCTGGTCGTCCAGGAGACCTTGGCCGGCAACAAGGCCCTGGAAGACAGCCTGCTGCGCACCGCGTCTACCTTTGCGCTCACGGTCGAGCGCGAAATGGTGTCGTCGATCGACGCGCTGGCCATCCTGTCGTATTCCGACTCCCTGCAGCGGGACGACGTTGCCGGATTTTTTGCCACGCTCACGGCCCTGCCAAAAATGCGCAGCACCTGGAGCAGCGCCTACCTGGTCGAACTCAATGGCGAGGTGATTTTCAACACCCGCCAGCCCATGGGCAAACCCCTTGAAAAAATCAGCGATAGATCGGCTTTGGAACGCCTGATCCGCACTGGCGAGCCCGAAGTGACCAGCCTGATGGAGGGGCCCAACGGACAGCGCACCACCGGGGTTCTGGTGCCCGTGTTCGTGCAGGGCAAGGTCAAGTACGCGCTGGGCGCCTGGATCACGCCGGCCAACTGGCAAAAGCTGATGACCGGGGTCACGATCGCGCCGGGGGGCTTCGTGTCGATTTTTGATTCGCGGTTTCAGATCATCGCCCGCAGCCTGGATCCCCAGCGCTTTGTGGGCCAACCGCTGCCGCTGGCCGCTCAGCAAGTGATGGGCAGCCAGCTCGCGGGCATTAAGCGCGCTCAGATGGCGAGCGACAAGAGCACCGATGTGTACGTGGCCTGGAAACGCATTCCCATGGCGGATTGGGGCATTGGCGTGGGCGTGCCCGCCGCGCCCATCGACCGCAACCATGCCCGGTCGATCGCCATGGCGCTGGGTGCCGGGACGTTGTCCCTGATCGCGGGCCTGGCGCTGGCCATGCTGGTGGCCAGGCGCGTCACCAAGCCCTTGCAGCAGCTGGCCGTGGGCGGGCCACAGGCCGTGCAGCATCCCAGCGAAGTGCGTGAACTCGCCTTGCTGCAAAGCGCACTGCGCGTGCTTGAACTGCAACGCGAGCTGGCCCGCGAGCGGCTGCAGGCCAAGGCCGATGAGTTTGAAACCCTGTTCCAGAGCAGCCCCATTGGCCTGGCCATCGCGCAGGACAAGGACTGCCACAGCGTCTTGCGCAACCCCGCGCTGGCCGCCATGTTCAATGAACTGGCAGACGGCCACCTGCCCCCGCACGTGGTGCTCAAAGAGGGGCAAGAACTGCTGCCCGATGAGCAGCCCCTGAAGCACGCCGCCTTGACCGGCGCCAAAACCAGCGACGTCGAGCTGGACGTGGTGCACCAGGACGGCCGAACCCTGCGCTTGATCGCCCACGCCGTGCCTTTGTACGACCACGCTGGCCAACCTCGCGGGGCCATCGGCGCCTACACCGACATCACCGAGCGCAAGCGCGCCGAAGAAGCCCTGGTCACCGCCGAGCGCCGCCTGCGCGAAAGCCAGCACATGGTGGAGCTCGCGCAAGCCGCCGGTCACGTGGGCTTTTTCGACTACGAATTCGTGCCCGACCGCACCACCTGGACATCGGGCATGGCCCCGCTGTTTGGCATCAAGCTCGTGGAGTTCGACGGCACCTGGGACGCCTGGATCAAGCTCATTGATGAGAAAGACCGCCAACAGGTGCAGGACGCCCTGCAAGCCGCCGCGCGCCAGAAGCAGGAGCAAGCTGTGTTCGAGTTCCGCACCTGCCCGCCAGATCAGTCGGTGCGCTGGCTGTCGGGCCGCGTGGTGCTGAAGTACGACGAGGCCGGCCAACCCTTGCACATGATCGGCGTGATGGTGGATGCCACGCAGCAAAAGTCGGTTGAGCTGGCCCGGGCCGACTTCGTGGCCCGAGAGCAGGCAGCGCGCGTGGAGGCCGAAAACGCAAACCGCGCCAAGGATGAGTTCCTGGCCATGCTGGGCCACGAGTTGCGCAACCCCCTGGGCGCCATCGCCGCTGCCTCCGAAGTGCTCAACCGCCTGGGCTCGGAAAACCCCGCCGCCTTGAGCGCTCGCCAAATCATCGCCCGCCAGACCCGGCACCTGGCCCGCCTGATGGACGACCTGCTGGACGTGGCCCGCGTGATCACCGGCAAGATCATGCTGACCCGCCACCCCCTTGACTTGGCCCAGGCCACGCAGCGCCTGGTGACCACCCTGGAGGTGTCCGGCATGCTGAAGGCCCACACACTTCAGATCGAGCTGGACGAGGTTTGGGTGCAGGCCGACGGCACGCGCATCGAGCAGATCATTTACAACCTGTTGACCAACGCGCTGAAGTACACGCCAGATGGTGGACACATCAAGGCCACCGTGCGCAAGGAAGGCGACATGGGTGTGCTGGAAGTCTCCGACAGCGGCGTGGGCATGACCGAGCCGCTGCTGTCGCGGGTGTTTGACTTGTTCGTGCAAGGCGACCGATCACTGGACCGCCGGCAAGGTGGGCTGGGCATTGGCCTGACCCTGGTCCGCCGCTTGACCGAACTGCATGGCGGCAGCGTGGCCGCGCGCAGCGATGGGCACCAGCAAGGCAGCACCTTCGTGGTTCGGCTGCCGTTGGTGCTGCCTGAAAGCGCCGCACTGCCCAGCCCGGCGAACACATTGACGGCGAATCGGCGTGTGGTGGTGGTCGAGGACAACGAGGATGTTCGCGAAGCCCTGCAGGTTTTGCTGGCCTTGGCCGGGCACAGCGTGTTCACCGCCGAAGATGGTCAGGCGGGCGCCCAACTGGTGATCAACACTCAACCTGACATCGCCTTGATCGACATCGGTCTGCCCAAACTGAACGGCTACGAGGCCGCGCAACGCATCCGCCAGGCTGGGTACAAGGGGCAGCTGGTGGCCTTGTCAGGCTATGGTCAACCCAAGGATGTGGCCCAGGCTCTGGCAGCCGGCTTTGACGCCCACCTGGTCAAGCCGGTAGACCCCGTCGCCTTGGAACACCTGATGAACAAGGTCTGAGCAACACGCCTCTGGGCATGGCCATTGCTGGCATGAAGGTGAGCAAACCAATCTGGCTTGCGCCACTGAAAGAACACTGACATGACCCAGCGGACCATGCTGATTCGCCCAGCTTCAGCGCGCCAGTCGGCTCAGCAACAAACCGGCCAACAAACCAATGGCAATCGCGGTCAAAGGCTGTTCGCGGATGTGCGTGCGGGCACTGTCCAGCCATTGCTCCTCCAGCTCACCCAAAGCATCGGCTTTGGCATGCAAGGCATCTGCCGCCTGGCTGGCCGCGGAGTGAACGCGCTCCACCGCTGGCTTGGCTTTTGCCGCGACGCTGTCAATGGCCTCGTGGGCCCGTTGCGCCACGCGGTCCACCGCAGCGCCGGAGTCGAAAGAGTCGCCGTCTTGAAGTAAGGTTTTCGTTCTGTCATTCATCGAGATTCTCCTGAATTGAAAAGACAGCCGAAATTGGCAAATGGCATGCCTTGTGCATGACATGGACGAACCCAATGAAAACCCCGGTTTTCAAGCCAGAAATCGGCAAGATTTTCTGGACGATGTAAGCGCTGCCGCATCTTGCACCAGCACGCAAACAGGAGTACTGCTAGCGCGGTCTGCCATGACAAACCACCAGGTTTCTTCCGTCACCGCACAAGGCTTTGAACTTGTGATGAGTGAGATGCCGTTCCAGCGTTTCACCGAAAGCAGCGACGACGTGTTCTGGCTGGCGGACTTGACCACCCAACAGTTGCTTTACGTCAATTCGCGCTTCGAACATTTCTGGGGCACCAGCAGCGATGCCTTGCTGCAAGACCCGTCCCTGTGGAATCAAGCCGTGGTGACCAAGCACGCCCACCTCTTGCCCACACCCTTCTTCGCAGACACCCCGGCCTCCGAGAACTCAGTGCGCGAGTACCAGATCCTGGATGCCCACGGACAATGCCATTGGATCCGCGATCGGCGCTTTTACGTGCGCGATGCCCTGGACCAGGCAGTTCGGGTGGGCGGCATTGCCGAAGACATCACCGAGCGCAAACAAGCCGAGATCCAGCGCGAGCAGATGCTGCAACGCGAGCAAATGGCCCGCCGGGAGGCCGAGGCGCTGGCCTTGTCCAAAGACGAATTCCTGGCGGTGGTTACCCACGAGCTTCGCTCGCCGTTGAACGCCATGCGCGGTTGGGCACACGTGCTGCGGCGGGCCGGGCCGCTCAACGCGCTGCAAGAAAAAGCCCTGGACGCCATCGACCGCAACACCCAGGCGCAAGCCCACCTGGTGGACGATCTGCTGGACAGCCAACGCATCCTGTGTGGCACCTTGGAGCTGCAGTGGGGACGCGCCAATCTGGCGTCCCTGGCCGACGATGCGGCCTCGTCCATGCACGACCGGGCCGCCGCCAAGCGGATCACCCTGAACGTGAGCCACGACGACAGCATTGGCCCCGTCTCTGCCGATGTGGACCGTTTGCAGCAAGCAGTGACCAATCTGCTGTCCAACGCCATCAAGTTCTCGCCAGAAGATGGCATCGTCCATGTGCGCACCCTTCGCAAAGATCAAGCGGTGGCCATTGAAGTGATGGACAGCGGCATTGGCCTGGCGCCAACGCAACTGCCATTTTTGTTCAACCGCTTTCAGCAGGCCGACAGCTCCAGCACCCGCCGCCAAAGCGGCTTGGGCCTGGGCCTGTCGCTGGCGCAACAGGTGATTGAGCTGCACGGCGGCCGCATTGAAGCGCGCAGCGACGGGGTGGGCTTGGGCGCCACGTTCACCATCGAGTTACCCGACCACACCAGCTTGCCTGTCCACCCCGCGTCGCCGCGCCATCTGTCCCTGAGCACATTGGTCGGCAAGCGCGTGGTGGTGGTTGAGGACGACCCCGATGGACGAGAGATCCTCGAGCTGCTGCTGCGAGACGCCCAAGTTGAGCTGCTCAGCTTTGACCGCGCGGCCGGTGCGTATGAGCACTTGGCCAATGCCCCCCCCGAAGAACAACCCGACGCCTTGATCTCGGACATCGCCATGCCGGACGAAGATGGCTACGCCTTCATCCACCGGGTGCGCGAACTGGAAGCCCGCCTGCACCGACCTCGACTGGTGGCCCTGGCACTGACTGCTTTCTCGCGAACGGAGGACCGACAACGCGCGCTGGCCGCAGGATTTGACGAGCATGTGGGCAAGCCGATCGACTCGCAGATGGTGCTCCAGACATTGGAGACTGCGCTGGACAAAAGTGCGGCTCGAAGAATGTCTGTGTAAAAAAAAAGCGCTTCGAAGAGCGCTTTTTTACACCGTCAAGCGTGATTGGGTTGCAGTTGAACGGCTCAGGACTGATAGCGGCGACGGTACATGCTGCCCGTAGCCACCAGACCCGCCAGCATCAGCGCCAGGGTGGTGGGTTCTGGCACCGCGGTGGTGGCCGAGCTCAGCGAGTAAAAACCGCCAAACGCGCCCGTGGCCTGACCCACCACGTTGTAGTAGTAGGCGCCAGGTGCTGTGATGTCAAAAGTGTGGAAGGTGCTGCCCGTGGTGCCGTCAAAGGCATAGCTGCCCAGGAAAGCATCTTCGATACCGGTTTCCCTGTAGAGCTTGACCGTGCCGTTGGCAATGTTCAACAAGCCCGGCGAGCCAAGCGCCACAGCGGAGCTCACCACGCTGCCACCGTCGCCCAGCACAAAGGTGAAGATGTCGTCAATGTCACCAGGCTCGGACAGGTTGGTGCCCAACTCAAGCTTTCCGTGTGTTCCCCAGTCAATGGTGTTGGCGTGTGCATTGAATGCCAGAACGCTGGCAATGGCAACGGTTAAGAGTTTCAAGCCCATGTGTATTCCCCCGGATAAAAAGACAAACTCGGATCGAGTTCAGGTTGATATAGCAAAGTTTGTGCCCGCCTCAATCCCATCTGAATTTTACGGGCGTGGGCCTGCCATTTGCCGAGATGTCATTGAGATGAGATCACGGTGAACTCATCCACTGCATCCCTCAGGAGTTTGACCATGAACAAAGACCAAGTCTCCGGCCGGGCTGAAGAAGCCAAGGGCAAGATCAATGACGCCATCGACGAGGCCTGACCCTCCATGCGTCATTTTTACGGCACCGTCTGCCTGCTCAGTCCATGAACGACCACCTTAGCCTTCGCACGCACCTGGGCCCCGCTCCGGCGCCGTCTCCGGCCCCGCCTTACAGCCCTGAGCTGCCCCCAACCCCGCCGCCGCCCGGACCGGATCTGCCACCGCCGGAAGTGGAAGACCCGCCACCCGACGAGATCAAGATCCCCGTGCGGGAACCCCCGGTGATGCCCACGCCCATGGCGTTGTGCGCCATCACCTGCCAAAACCTGGAACTGGAAACAAGCCATGACTGCATCCACCACACACGAACAATCACTCTGGAAACTGATCCGCGATATCCGCTTCGGCATGCTCACCACGCAAACAGAATCAGGCGATCTGTGCTCAACCCCACTCACCACGCAAAACCGCAAGGAGGACGAGGGGCAAGTGCTTTGGTTCTTCATCTCGGCACGCAGTGAGACCGTGCGCGATGTGCTGGTTCGGCCCAAGGTGAACCTGGCCTACGCCTCACCCGCAGATGACCGCTACGTGTCGATCAGCGGGCGAGCGCGCCTGGTCAACGACCCTCAACAAAAGCAGGCGTTGTGGTCGACCCTGTCGCAGGCCTGGTTTCCGGGCGGTGTCGATGACCCAGACCTCGCTTTGCTGGCGGTTGACATCCACCAAGCAGAATACTGGGACATCAAAAGCAGCAAAATGGTCCAGTTGTTCAAGATGGCGCAAGCCGCCATCACCGGCAAACCGCCCACCCACCTGGGAGAACACGAAAAGGTGCGCCTGGGTTGATGCCACCGGTTGTGAGCCAAGCCCACCCTCTCCTTCTGTCTGGCGCCCCGGGACCCCCTCGGGGCGCCTTTGTGCGTTGCCGCCCTGAATTCCAGCACCCACCTGCTTCGAAATCTCAGGGAAGTTACGGACACATGGCGGGTGATCGCTCATAATCGTTTTGAACTGGTTTTTACACTTTCAAGGATGTTGGAATGCCTCACGCATTGGTGGTGGATGACGAAGCCGACTCGGCGGAGATGATGGCGACATTGATCGCGATGGAAGGTTTCACCGTTGCGACCGCAGGCTCGCTCCGTGACGCACGCAAGCAGCTCGCGCTGCAAGAACCCGACATCGTTTTGCTGGATTTGATGCTCCCCGATGGCAGCGGCATGCAGTTGTTTGACGACGGCAAGAGCCTGGTCAACACCGAGGTGGTGCTGATCACCGGGCATGCCAGCCTGGAAACCTCCATCCAGGCACTGCGCCTGGGTGCGGTGGATTACCTGGTCAAGCCCGTCAACATGAAGCAGTTGCACGGCATCTTGTCGCGCGTGACCAAGCCCTCGGCCTTGAAGGCTGAAGCGGCCGATCTGCAAACAGGCCTGGAAGAAGAAGGCCACTTTGGCTTGTTGTGGGGCCGCTCGGCCGTCATGCGCCAGGTGTACGAGCAGATCCTGCGCGTGTCCGGCACGGCCGTCACGGTGTTCATCACCGGTGAAAGCGGCAGCGGCAAGGAAGTCGTGGCCAGCACGGTTCACGACCTGAGCCGTCGGCGTGGCCGGCCCTTCCTGGGCGTCAATTGCGGCGCCATCTCACCTCACCTGATCGAGAGCGAAATCTTCGGCCACGAGAAAGGCAGCTTCACCGGCGCCGATCGCCAGCACCAGGGGTTTTTTGAACGCGCCAGCGGCGGCACCCTGTTCCTGGACGAAGTGACCGAGATGCCGCTGGACCTGCAGGTCAAGCTGCTGCGTGTGTTGGAAACAGGCACCTTCATGCGCGTGGGCTCCACCCAGATTCAGGAAACCGACGTGCGCATCATCGCGGCCACCAACCGCCCGCCCATGCAAGCCGTGAGAGACGGCAAATTGCGGGAAGATTTGCTGTACCGCCTGAACGTTTTCCCGATCCACCTGCCCGCTTTGCGCGAGCGCGCAGGAGACGTGCCTTTGATCGCCCAGCATTTCCTGCAAGAGATCTCGCGCCGCGAAGGCCAGCTCAAAACCTTTGACCCGCAAGCCCTGCGCAGGCTTTCAGACTTTGGCTGGCCCGGCAATGTGCGCGAGCTGCGCAACATTGTTCACCGTGCCTATGTGATGGCGCGTGGCAGTGTCATCGTCGATGAGTGCCTGCCCACCACAGACACGCCACTGCCGGTGCTGACCGGTGCGCCGATCCTGTCGATCCGCGTGGGCACCACCCTGGCCGAAATCGAGCGTCAGGTGACCCTGGCCACCCTGGAGTACCTGGGTCGACACAAGGAAAAAACAGCGGCCACGCTCGGGGTCAGCCTGAAGACCTTGTACAACCGCCTCAAGGAATACTCCACGGTGCCCGTCAGCCTGGATGGCGACCTGCCCCCAGGATCTTCGTCATGGGGCGATCTGGGCCATTGAGCCGGCGGTAAGCCGGGCCGACCTGCTCGTCTTCGATTTCGGCAAACGCAGCCTCGACCTGAAGTTGCGCCTTGCGGGTTGTATACCAACCCTTGCGAGACTTGGACGCGTCCCGCGTCGCCTTGTTGGATTCGAATTCATCGCGCAATGCATGACGTTGGTCAGAAGATGACTTCATCGTGAGCTCCATTGGGAATTGGACAAATCAGCGGGCGAAAGCAGGCGGACTAGCCATGGGTTTTGCCCTCATGCCCCATGGCGCTTCGGCAAAAAAAACAGATGGCGGCCCCAGCAGAAACTGGTCAAGCCTATTGAGGATGGCCGGGATGTCCAGCGGTTTTTGCCAGACTTCAAGGAACGTGGTTTCGCTCAAATGTTGTACGTCGGCCGCTGTCACTGCGATGGCGGGCACCGACGACAGAATCGGTAGCGCACGCAGGCGTTCCAGCAACTCCGTGCCATGGCAATCCGGCAGGTTCAGATCCAGCAACAACAAGGCTGGCGGCCTTTTCACCGCGGCCTGGTAGCCATCCTCACCATTGGTGGCGATGGTGAGCTCCAGTGATGGCAGCTGCGCAAACACAGCCTGCATCAACTGCACATTGACGGGATGGTCTTCCACATACAAGACCTGGGGGCGGGTATGGTTGGCAGCAGGCACGTGGATTCCTCGGAGAGCTTGGGTTCACTTTGCCTCAGCAACCTATATGCCACCTCCGAACCACCCTGTTTTCGCCCCTCAAGGCGCGGGTTTGCGGCTGGAATCGGGAAAGATTGCGGAAAAGCATGCAAGCCCCGAGCGATCTCACGAGCATTGATTCCAGATGTAACGAATGTAGCTTCAGGCCCTCCAATTGCCATGTTCAAAATGCATTGGCATCAGGCCCTTGCCGATGGAGACCCCCATGCCCTCAAGGACAGAACAACACGCCTCGCACGCCGCCCATGTCACCGAGCAGCCCATCCAGGGCGCCAGGAAAATGCGGGCAATGACGGGGCAAAAGAAACCGATGGAAGTCATGCCCTCAGAGTTGATCGCGGCCATGGCGATGGTCAAACGCGCGTGTGCCAAAGCCAGCCGAGACATGGAACAGGTCAATCCAGCGATGGCCCAGGCCATTGACCTGGCCACCTCTCAGATCATCTCAGACCCTTGCGCGGCCTTGCACGTGGCCGCCAGTGTGGGCGTTGCGCACAATCTCCTGCCCGCCTTGGCGAGCTTGAGCGCAGAGTTGGAATTGAGCGAGCACGTGGCCCAACTTTCGCTCGCTCATGGCGCCATCATGGCCGCCCTGCCCTGCGCCCACCAACTGGTCATGCATCAAAGCACATCGATGCAAGTGCGCGAGCAAGTGGCCAAGGCCCTGACCGACACCTTGAAGCTGCCCTTCGTCAGCGCTGCCGACGCGGTCACGCCTGTGAACGCCATGGACAACCTGGTCAGCTTGCATGGCGCCTTGAAGGCGGCTGCCGTGGCCTTGAACGACATCGCCCAAGCCATGCGTGACCTCCCCCCCGCCCAACATGACGCCATGCAGTGCGATGCCTTGGCCATGGTGTGCCGTCAGGTGGTGGGCAACGATGTTGCCTTGGTCACCGAGGCCGATGCAGGCGAGCTCGACGGCCACACCTTCAAGCCACTCGTCGCGCGCAAGCTGTTGCAAAGCATTCGCCTTTTGACCGACGCGACCACGGTGTTCACTGAATACTTTGTGCGAGGCGTCAGCGTGAACCGCGAACGAATCTCTCAGGGCTTGGCCAGCTCATTGATGCTGGTCACCTCAAACACCCTTCAAGCCGTTTGATGTTCACCCACCACCCACAGGAGATCAGCATGAACCGCAACCTCTACCGTCTTGCACTGGCCGCTTTGTTCACCGGCACCGTCTGGTCACTGCGCAGTCAGGCCAAGCAAAAACGTCAGATGGCCTTGCGATCCAAGGCCAAACCGGAAGCGGTTCAGACCTGGGAGCATGAAGGCGGGGCACTGCCCCGCACTGGCAGTCAAACCGGCCCGATCCCCACGCTGCCTTGATTGGCGGGCCATGCCGTTGAAGTGATGGCGCCGTCCAGATCTTCGGTGCGCCGCCAATGCCTGTCCTTGACGATGGCCGCGATGAAATGTTCAGCCAGGCGGTCCAACCCCTGGTCATGCAGATCGGTCACGATGCCGCTGGCGCTCAAATCATCGGCATGCGATGGCAGCAACACACCCAGCGCTTTCAGCAGATCAACACCTTGGCCCGTCGCAGCCATTGACTTGCCGTGCTCATAGGCTTCTCGCATGAAGTGAATCGCGTCCGGGTCGTCTTGCAGGATGGCGACACTGCCCATGCCGCCGGGCACATACACCGCGTCGAACATCACCGAGGGCATGTCGAGCCAATGGTGGTCCACCGGCACCTGCCCACCAGACTCGCCGAGCAGGGGGCCACGTCGGTTAGAAACCACATTGACCTGGGCGCCGCCGATTTCCAAGGCGCGCCGCACGGCATCAAGCTGCACCTCATCCAAGCCGTCACCCGCCAGCACCGCCACTCGGCGCGATGCCAGCACGGCCGATGGCGGCTCAGCCGCCACCGAATCAGCCTGGAGCATGCCCAAGGCGGTAATGGACGAGTCCATGAAGATGTCAATGAATGGTGGGTTTTTCATGATGGTCTCATCGCCTTGATCAGTTGAAGAGCAAATAGAGGATGACCAGCACGACCGCAGGAACACCCAACAACCAACCCAAAACATACTTGCCCATGTTGATTCTCCAAAACTTGCAGATGCCCCCTGTTCAGCAAAGCACGTGCCCTCGCTGGACAGGCATACCGTTTGCCGTTCAAAAGCATGATGATCAAACAAGGCAAAAAAGGGACACTGCTGGCGCTGGGAATCCTGACGGCGATCATGGCCACCGTGGCCGTGTGCGAATACCAAGGCTGGCCTTTTTTGAAGGGGCCTCTTGAGCGCACCCTCAGCCAGAAGCTGCAACGGCGCATCGTGCTGGGTGACCAGTTCGCCCTTCACCTGCTGGGTGCCATCAGGCTGCGCACCAGCGCCTTGACGATTGGCTCGCCTGGCTCGGCCCCCGACCTGTTGAACGCGGTCAACCCTCGGCTTGAGGTCCCCTACTCGACCGTTTTCGGATTGATGCGATCAGGACCGCATGAGCCCATCCGCATCACTTCACTTGAGTTGGACCGCATGGACGCCGCCTTGAGCCGCGATGCCCAAGGCCAGGCCAACTGGCAATTTTCACCAAGGTCGGCAAAGACGACCGACTCGCCTGGTTTGGGCCTGCCACGCTTTGACAGGCTGGTGGTCAAAGCTGGCCGCCTGCAGATGCAGGACGCTCTGATGAAGTTGAACCTGGACGCGCAAGTCAGCACCGCCGAAGGTGATCAGGCACAAGGTACCAGCGGGCTGTTGATCAATGGCAAAGGCCACTACCTGAAACGGCCCTTTGAGCTGCACATCAAGTCAAGCGGCGTGCTGCCTTTGGCCGCCTCACCAGGGCCGGCCGTGGCGGTGCCGATCACCGTGGAAGCGAGTGCGGGCCAATCGCGGCTGCGCTTCAATGGCCAAGCCGCGGACGTACTGACACTGTCTGACCTGGATGGCTCCATGACGCTGTCGGGCCCATCCCTGGCGGCCGTGGGTGACGCGGCGGGCGTGACCTTGCCCACGACCACGCTGTTCTCATTGAAGGGCCAACTGAGCAGGAAGGGCGATGTGTGGTCACTCAAGCAAACCAACCTGAACGTTGGCACCAGCCAATTAGGTGGCTCATTCACCTTTGACCGCCGGCCCAAAGTTCCCATGCTCACCGGTGAAGTGACCGGTTCACGCTTTGTCTTGAGTGACCTGGCCCCGGCCTTTGGTGCGCAGGCCCCGGGGGCCAACAACCCGGCTCCGCCTGAGGGCCGGATGGTGCCGCAGCGCACGTTTGACATCCCCTCGTTGCACGCGATGAATGCCGACATCAAAGTGCGCTTGAAGCGCGTTGAGCTGGGCGCCTTATTCGATCGCCCACTCGAACCGCTGGATGGACAATTAAGATTGAAATCTGGCGTGCTGACCATCTCGGACTTGTTGGCCAGCACAGCCGATGGACAGGTCAGCGGGCGCGTAAGTTTGAACGGAAATCCAAAGCCTGCCTCTTGGGATGCCGATGTGCATTGGAAAGGCATCCGACTGGAGCAGTGGCTGAGCCCCCGCAACCAGTTTGCCGGGCAGGGTGAGCCTGACAAAGGCAAACAAAATCGTTACGTGACGGGCCAGTTGGGCGGGCACGCCAAGCTGCATGGTCAAGGCAATTCGGCCGCCCAGATGCTGGGCACCATGGATGGCGATGCCCAGGCCTGGGTGCAAGATGGCACCATTTCACACTTGGTGGTGGAGGCCATCGGCCTGGACGTGGCCCAGGCCCTGGGTGTGGCGGTGATCGGCGATGACCTGATGCCCATGCACTGCGCTGCGGTCCGCGTGAAGGCACAGCGAGGCGCCTTGAAGCCGGAGGTTGGGGTGATCGACACCGAGGACTCCACCATCCTGGTCTCGGGCTCGCTGTCGCTGGTGGACGAAAGCCTGAACTTGGTCATGACCGCCAAGCCCAAGGACATCAGCCCCCTGACATTGCGTTCGCCCTTGAAAGTGCAAGGCACTTTTGCCGACCCCAAATTCAGGCTGGAAGCCAAGCCCTTGGGCCTGAAGATCATTTCAGCAGTAGCCTTGGGCTTCGTCAACCCATTGGCCAGCATCATTCCCCTGATTGACTTGGGCGACAAGACCGATGGTGGTTGTCAGCAGGCCCTGGCGAAACTCAGGGGTGATCGGCCCAACACCAAGGTGACCAAGGTGGCCCGCCCATGAACCAAACCGCAAAGGGATCCATGCCGATCACGCCCCGTGTCACCCGCCCAGGCAACCGCTCAGTCACCCGCTCCCTGAGCGCCTCACTCCTCATGATGGTCGTGCTGGCCTTGACCGCCTGCAGCATCGTCAGGCTCGCTTATAACCAGGCTGATCACCTGGCTTACTGGCAGTTGAACCGAGCGTTTGATTTCACTGATGAGCAATCGGTGAAGGTGAAGGGCGCGATCAAGCAGTGGTTCCAATGGCACCGCCGCACCCAGTTGCCGGTGTATGTCCCCTTCTTGGCGCGCGCCGAGAAGGAGGCGCTGGCGCCGGTGTCGCCCGCGCTGGTCTGCGAGCGCCGCACTGAGCTGGAAGGTTGGGGCCGCAAAGCCATTGACCAGGCCGTGCCCGCCATGGCCGATCTGGTGCTGTCCCTCAGCCCCGATCAGATCAAACATTTGGAAAAACACCAGGCCAAGACCAACGAAGATTTTCGCAACGACTACCTGGAGGACAGCATGGATGATCGCAACAAGGCTGCCGCCAAATTCGTCATCAAGGTCGCCGAGATTTTCTACGGGCGCCTGGAGGCCTCGCAACGCGATCACGTGAAGAGTGAGATCGCCGCATTGCCCCTTAATGCTCAAAACGTGCTTGAAGAGCGCCAGGTCTACCAACGCGATTTCGTGCAACTGATCCGCCAGCTCAACGCCCAGAAAGCCACCCAGGCGCAAGCCCAACAGGCGTTGCGCGAGCTGTTCCAGCAGTTCTTCGACCCGCCGAAAGAACCTTTGCGCGGCCAGCGCCTGCAGTGGATCGCGGCAGGCTGCAAGCTGACCTCGAGCCTGCATCAACAAACCACGCCGGTGCAGAAAGAGAAAGCCGCGCAACGCCTGCGCGACTGGGAGTCCGACTTGCGCATTCTGAACAAACAACCGGCATGAGCACAATGAATTACTTGCAAATTTACGGTGGCACCGCGGCGGTGATGCTGGTGCTTGACATGGTCTGGCTGGGGTTCATCGCCAAGGCCTGGTACCAGCAAGGCATCGGACACCTGATGGCCGCGCAGCCCAACATGGCCGTCGGGGCCTTGTTTTACCTGATCTTTCCCTTGGGATTGGTGGTCTTTGCCGTGCTGCCCACCGGCGACGAGCCGGGCTGGACAAAAGCCGCTCTGATGGGCGCCTTGTTTGGATTTTTCGCTTACGCCACTTACGACATCACCAACCTGGCCACCTTGCGCGACTGGCCCCTCAAGCTGTCGATCATCGATGTGGCCTGGGGCAGCTTGGTCAGTGGCTTGGCCGCTGGCACGGGCAAGGCGGTGCAGCTCCACGTCGGACATGTCTGACAAGCTCTTAGGCGAAGGCCTATGGCCTGCCCGCCCGGATGACGCCACAGTAAAACACACCTGAATCCGTCACAAAGGCCTCGCCATGCTGCAAACACGTTCGGTCCGAAACCTGGCTTTGACCGCGCTGGTGGCCTCATTGGGCGCGGTGGCCTGGGCCGATGCGACATTGCCTGTGTCCGCCGGCACGGGCCTGAACCCCCAACTGCCCAAACCTGAAAAGTCCTTGATCCCCACGGTGAACATTGCCCCCGCCAAGGGGTGGCCCGCCGGGGGCAAACCATCAACCGCCAGTGGCACCACCGTGTCCCGCTTCGCCGACAAGCTGGACCACCCCCGCTGGCTGTACGTGCTGCCGAACGGCGACGTGCTCGTGGCCGAAACCAGCGCCCCACCCAAGCCAGAAGATGGCAAAGGCCTCAAGGGCTGGGTGATGAAGAAGGTGATGAACAAAGCCGGTGCCGGTGTGCCGAGCGCCAACCGCATTACCCTGCTGCGCGATGCCAATGCCGACGGTGTGGCCGAGACCCGCACCGTTTTCCTGCAAGGCCTCAACTCGCCCTTCGGCATGGCCTTGGTCGGCAATGACTTCTACGTGGCCAACACCGACGCGGTGTGGAAATACACCTATGCCCCGGGCCAGAGCCAAATCACGGGATCCGGCACCAAGGTGGTCGACTTGCCGGGCGGCCCCATCAACCACCATTGGACCAAGAACCTGATCGCCAGCAAAGACGGCAGCAAGCTTTACGTGACGGTCGGCTCCAACAGCAATGTGGCTGAGAACGGCATGGACGCTGAAAAGGAACGCGCCGCCATCCTGGAGGTGGACCTCAAGACCGGCAGCCGCCGCGTGTTTGCCTCGGGCTTGCGCAACCCCAATGGCTTGGGTTGGGAGCCCGAAAGCGGCGCTTTGTGGACCGCCGTGAATGAGCGCGATGAACTGGGCAGCGACCTGGTGCCCGACTACATGACCTCGGTCCGGGATGGGGGCTTTTACGGCTGGCCTTACAGCTACTACGGCCAGCATGTCGATGACCGCGTGAAGCCGGCCAACCCAGGCCTGGTCGCCAAGGCCATCGTGCCCGACTATGCATTGGGACCGCACACCGCCTCTTTGGGCCTGAGCTTCTCGCAAGGCACCACCCTGCCGCTTCAGTTCTCCAACGGCGTGTTCATTGGCCAGCATGGTTCATGGAACCGCGAGCCCCGCAGCGGCTACAAGGTGATCTTTGTGCCTTTCAGCAAAGGCAAGCCCACCGGCGAACAACCTTTGGATGTACTCACCGATTTCGTCAACAAGGATGGCGATGCCCTGGGCCGCCCAGTTGGCGTCGTCATCGACAAGCAAGGCGCTTTGCTGGTGGCCGATGACGTGGGCAACGTGATCTGGCGCGTGACGGCCTTGCCCACGGCGGCGCCTCCCACCAAACCCTGAAGGAGTTTCATCATGTTCAACCCCGACGTGGTCTCGCCCTTTCCTGTGCGCTACGAGGCTCGGTTTGAGCATGCTGAAGAAGACGAAGCCGAGACCGAGCACGGCTTGCTGGAGACCTTGCGCGGCATCTCAGAGAAAACCTCGGCCGATGACGGCGATGCCTTGCGCAGCGTCCATGCCAAAAGCCATGGTTTGCTGCGCGGCCAGTTGAGGGTGCTGACTGGTTTGCCACCAGCATTGGCCCAGGGCTTGTTCACCACCCCCGTGGCCTACCCCCTCTTCATGCGCCTGTCGACCATCCCTGGCGACTTGCTGCACGACAGCGTGTCGACCCCACGGGGCATGGCCATCAAAGTGGTCGGCGTGGAAGGCGCCCGGCTGCCCGGTTCAGAAGGCCAGGTGACGCAAGACTTCGTGCTGATCAACGGTCCACGCTTTGCCGCCCCCAATGGCAAGAGCTTCTTGAGAAGCCTGAAGCTGCTGGCCACCACCACGGACAAAGTGCCCCGCTTGAAACAAGTGCTCTCCGCCGTGGCGCGTGGTGCCGAGAAAGTCATTGAAAGCGTGGGAGGTGAAAGTGCCACCTTAAAAAGCCTCGGCGGCCACCCCGAAACCCACATCCTGGGCGAGACGTTTTATTCGCAAGTGCCCATGCTGCATGGCCCCTACATGGCCAAGCTGTCGGTGGTGCCCATCTCTCCCGGCATGCTGCTGCTGAAGAATGCCCACCTGGATCTGCACGACAAGCCCAACGGCCTGCGCGATGCTGTCCTTGACTTCTTTTCAAGCCACAGCGCGGAGTGGGAGGTGCGGGTGCAGTTGTGCACGGACATCGACAAGATGCCGATTGAAGGTGCCTCGGCCGTGTGGCCCGAAGAGGTCAGCGCTTACCTGGCGGTGGCCCGCATCACGGTGCCACCTCAAAAAGCCTGGAGCGCAGCACGCTCGGCCGTGGTCGATGACACTTATTCGTTCAGCCCCTGGCATGGTTTGGCCGCGCACCGCCCTTTGGGCGCCATCATGCGTCTTCGAAAGGCAGCGTATGAGATGTCTGCCCAGTTCCGCGCCGGCCACAACCATCAGATCATCCAGGAGCCACGCTCGCTGGACGACTTGCCCGACTGAGCTCAGGCCACCACGTGCTTGCGCCGGCGGTCCACCGGTGGCACCTTCAGCAACTGGCGGTACTTGGTCACGGTGCGCCGTGCCACCTTCAGGCCTTGCCTGGCCAGCTGACGGGCGATCTCCGCGTCTGACAAGGGGCTGACCAAATTCTCGGCATCAATCATGTCTTTGATGACCCCACGGATGGCCGTGGCCGAGCACTCACCGCCACTGGCCGTCGGCATGGCGCGCGAGAAGAAGTACTTCAGCTCGAACACACCCACCGGCGTGGCCATGAACTTGTTGTTGGTCACTCGGCACACGGTCGATTCATGTAAGCCCACCTCTTCGGCGATCTCACGCAAGCCCAGGGGCTTCATGGCCAAAGGCCCAAACTCCAGGAAGTGGTGCTGGCGCTTCAAGATGGCTTGCGACACCGTCAGGATGGTGGAGAAACGCTGCTCCACATTGCGCACGGTCCAGCGCGCTTCTTGCAAATTGGCGGCCAGCTCGGCATGGTTGGAGTCTCGGTGCTTTTGGAACAGCTCGGCGTACATCTGGTTAATGCGCACACGCGGCACCACGGCCGGGTTCAATGTAGCCACCCATTCGCCGCGCACCTGCTTGACGATCACATCGGGCGTCACGAACTGGGTGTCCGAGGCCGTGCCAAAGCGCCAGCCAGGCCTGGGATCCAGGTGACGAATGCGCTCACACGCAGCATCAATGTCGGCCGCCTTGCAACTCAGGGTTTTGGCCAGCCCTGCCACATCCCGCTGGGCCAACCGACTGAGGTAATGCGTGACGATGATGCGGGCCAGGTCACGGATCTGTTCGTCTTCAATGGAGGGCACTTGCAACAGCAGGCACTCGGACACGCTGCGGGCACCCACGCCCATCGGGTCCAGGGTTTGAACCTGCTCGAGCGCGGCCTCCATCTCGGCCTCATCGGCCACGGGCGACAAGCCGGTCAAGGCAGACAACTCCATCAAGGGCGTGCGCAGGTAACCATCGTCGTCCAGGGACTCAATGATCGTGACCACCAACACCCGCTCGCGGTCGCTCAAAGGCCAGGCATTCATCTGGTTGCGCAGGTAGGCGCGCAATCCCAGGTCATCGGCCACCATGTCGATCATGCTGGTGCCTGAATCACCGCCTGAACCTGCGCGGGCGCCCGTGGCCGATTGCCAGCTGTCGCGCTCCCAGGAGGGCTCGGCATCGCTCATGGCAGAAGGGGTCTCGGCATCCAGGGATTCGGAGGCGGCCTCGGCCACTGGCTCGGCCACCGAGGGGGTTTCAGTGGCATCGACGGCATCCGCACCGGCGGATTCTTCAGACTCTAAAAATGGGTTCTTGCCCATCGCGTCGCGCACTTCCTGGGCAAAATCCAACGATGACAGTTGAAGAAGGCGCACCGCTTGCTGCAAGCGTGGGGTCAGGGCCTGATGCTGCCGGTGTTCCTGGCGAATGGCCGGTGAGTTCATGGGGCGTCTCTCTGAGGTGTCATGGTAGTGACTCTCTTTGCAACACCCGTGCCGGATTGGCTTGCCCTGGGGAAACCGTATTAAAGCCCGTTCTACGCGCGTGCAAATTTCAAATGGCAGGTGCGATTTACGGCAACAAGTGCCGATGGGCAAGATTTTTGCTTTAACGCCGCGGTTTGGCTTGACCGCCTGTCGGTTTTCCCGACTTGAGGGTGCGGTTGTAGAGCTCGTCCGTCACGGGCGACCGGTCCGTGTCCACCAAGCCGCGTTCAAGGTCCGCGTGCGCCTGTTTCATCTCGGGCCGGGGCTCGCTGGTCTGGCTGTCGGCTGACTCATCATGCTCGTGGGGCAAACGGGGTGAAGACTTGCCTTTGGCACTGGGCAAGGTGGCAACCTGCGGTGGGGTTTTATCAGTGGAATTCATGCCCTTGAACAGGCAATCCACGTGCCGGGCGCGCCGATGGGTAGTGCTCGTCCACCACGGCCCCCAAAGCGCCGCCCAGCAGCAAAATCTGCGCGGAGTAATACACCCACAGCATCACCACCACGAAAGACCCGGCGGCCCCGTAACTCGACGCCACACTGGCATGGACCAGGTACAGCCCGATCAGGTGCTTGCCCACCGAGAACATCACCGCGCTGCTGATCGCCCCCACCCATACCGCCAGGCGGCTGGGCTTTCTTTCCGGCAACCAGCGCAGCAAGGCGGCAAAGGCCATCACCAGCACGCCCGTGGACACGGCCACATCGACCAACCCCATCAGCTCGGCCATGGTCGGGTAGCGGGTCGCCATGTAAGCACTCAAAGCGGCCAGCACGGCGCTGAGCAGCAGCGAGACGATGGCCAAAAATCCAAAGCCCAGAACCAGCGCAAAGCCGATCAGGCGTGCGCGCACAAAGGTGGACAAGGCCGAGGACGGTGCCGGTACCACGCGTGCAATGGCGTTGAGCGCGCGGCGCAACTCGGCGAACACACCCGTGGCACCCACCAGCAAGGTGACCACACCCAGCAAGCTGGCCCACAGGCCATTGGGATGGCGCCAGGCCGACTCGATCATGGCCTCGATGCCCTTGGCGGCGGCCTGGCCCACCAGCCCTTCGATCTCGCCAACGATTTGGCCGCGGGCCGCGTCCTCACCGAACACCGCGCCCGCGACGGCAATGGCCACCACCAGCAAAGGCGCCACCGCGAACATCGTGTAGAAGGCGATGGCCGCGCCCAACTGGGGGCCTCGGTCGTCTGACCAACGGGTCACCGCTTTGACCAGGATCTGCAAGGGTTGCCGCAACATCGACGGCATCAGATCCCAAAGTCGATCAGGCCAGCCCGCCATGCTGTCAGTAGTGGAAACGCAAGCTCACCGTGGCGGTGTCCACGTTGTCGCGGCCGGTCACGAACTTGAAGTCATGGCGGTTCAAATCGGTCGATGCCGACCAGCTCTCCGAGACATCCCAGTTCACACCCACGCCGTAAGAAAGGCCAAAGCCCTGGGCGGAGCCGGTGGGGACTGCGGGATTGGTGGCCAGGTCCATCCGAGTGCGGGCGTAGTTGGCGCCCAAGCGGCCCGTCAGGCTCAAGCGCGAACCCAAAGGCAGCTCGCCCAGCAAGTTCACGTTCAAACCCCTGACGCGAACGGCATTGCCCACGTGCTCCAGGTTGCTCATGCGCATGTAGGCCAGCTCAAAACCCCAGCGCTGGCTGAACTCGCCACCGGCGTACAGGGTGATGGCCCTGGCACTGCGGCGACAGACCATGCCCTCAATGCAAGGCAAGCGGGCGGAGCCAATGCTCAAGCCCACATGGTGCTTCATCTGGCGCGGCTTCCAACCCTGGTCGCTTGATGCGGGGGCGTCGGCGCTGTACTCCAGGTTGCTGGCAAAAGGGCCATCCTTGGCGGGCGTCTCATCAGGCACGTCGCCGGCATGGCTCACTTGTGAACCAACGCACAACATCACCAAGCACCACACTCGCGGGCTGAGCTGTCGTTGCGGAAAGTTCATCGCGGCTCCTTGCAGAAAAAAGCGCGGTGCGCTGTCTGATCAAAACCTGATCAGCAACCAGCGTGCCGTGCCTATCGAGCCCTCGGTGCGAAGTCCATGCGGCACGCTGCTTGCCTGCCATCGTAGGCATCAGCCCGACCTTGCAATCGCTGGAAATGCGGCTGATTCATTGCTTCATAACCGCGTTAATTCGCCTCAAGCCAAAGGACGACACCATGACGAACGACCACATTGTTGACACACTCAACGACCTGATTGAAACCTCCAAGGACGGCGAGCAAGGATTCAACGCCTGCGCCAAGCATGTCAGCAGCACCGACCTGAAAAGCCTGTTCATCCAGCGCGCCATCGAGTGCCAACGCGCCGCCACGGAACTGCAACCCTTTGTGCTGCAGTTCGGCGGCAAGCCCGAGCAAGGCGGCAGCGTGGCCGGCGCCCTGCACCGTGGGTGGGTGGCCGTTCGCGACTCGCTGGCCGGCTACAGCGATGCCGCTGTGCTGGAAGAGTGCGAGCGTGGCGAAGACTCGGCCCTGGGCCGCTACCGCAAGGCCCTGAAGGACGAGGCCCTCCCCCCCGCCTTGCGCGCCGTCATCGAGCGTCAGCTCACCGGCGTTCAACGCAACCACGACCAGGTCAAGCTGCTGCGCGATCAGCACAAGGCCACCCTGTAGAAGCTTCTGCAGGCTTTACCCGCACTGAGGAAAAACCATGAAAACCAAAAGTCAAATCATGGGCTTGGCAGGCATCGCCGTGTCTGCCACCCTGGCCTTGAGCGCCTGCAATCGGCAGGAGGACGTCTCGTCTCGAACGGCCAACTCCGCCGACACGCCACTGCAGGACAGCGCGATGGTGGCGGCCAATGATTCTGCGGCGTCTGCATCGACCACCCGCCCCACAGGCGACAACAGCCTGCTGCGTGACTCCAACGACACCTTGAGCCGCGAGCCCACGGCGGCAGGCATGCCCAACACGCCCTCGCCCACGGCCGCGGCCACGGCGTTGAACGCGGCAGAAAAAAGGTTCCTGTCAGACGCGGCCAGTGGTGGCCAGTACGAATTGGCCTTGGCGCAGTTGGCCAAGGCCAACGCGTCGGACTCTGCGGTGAGGTCCTATGCCGCGATGCTGGTGAGTGACCACACCATGGCCAATCAAAAACTGCAGTCGCTGGCGCAACGGCGCAATGTGGTGTTGCCCACGATCTTGCCGCCCGACAAGCAGCAAGTGATTGATCGCTTGACCAAGGTGACTGGCCCTGAGTTTGATCAACAGTTCATCCAGATGGTGGGTTTGCACGACCACAAGACGGACATCGGCTTGTTCGAGAAGGCCAGCCGAGAGGCCAAGGACAGCGAGGTTCGCGAGTTCGCCTCGTCAACCTTGCCCACCTTGCGGGCTCACCTCAGTGCAGCGCAGAACCTGCCGCCCAGGGTGAAGGGCGGCGCAGGCGCCTGACGGGATGACGGCGTGGGCAGTCGGCCGCATCAAGGCTGCTGCCCATCGCCGCAGCCCTGAGGCCGGTTGCCTTGAGGTGCTTCTCGCTCTTGCGCGAACAGCTCTTCCAGTTGCTGGCGCCCTTGCTTGGCCATGGCCACCAGGGCCTTCTGGTCTTTGTGGTGCGGCCAGAGCTGGACCAGCTGCTGCAGGGAATGACGCCGAAAACGCATCGCCATCTGCCGTGCATGGTGCGGATGCCACCCCATCAATTCCAGCACGCTGCGCCCGCTCATGAGGGCCGAATCCAGGGTCTCACGTTCGATCAGGGTGACGCCGCGATCCCGCAGGGCGTACCAGTGCTGCACATTGCGCGCCCGCGCCACGATGGCCAGGTGCGGAAAATGCGCCTTGTCCAAGTCCACCAGCTTCAAGCTCTGATCGACATCGTCAATGGCCACGACCAGGACCTTGGCGGATTCGGCGCCGGCCATGCGCAGCAGGTCAAGCCGGGTCGCATCGCCGTAATGCACCCGAAAGCCAAAGCGGCGCAGGGCTTCAACTTGTTCTGCATCGTGGTCCAGCACGGTGGCTTTCAAGCCATTGGCGTACATCAGGCGGCCAACCACCTGCCCGTAGCGCCCAAAGCCCGTAATGATGACAGGCGCTTCCTGACGCTGTGCCAGCGAGGCATCCGGTGAAGGCGCTGCAAGCCGGGCAAAGCGGGGCAGCAGCCACCGGTCGATGACCACCAACAGCAGGTGCGTGAGCAGCATCGACAAGGCCACGGTGCCGATCAGCAGTGACGACACCTCGGCTGAAAACACCTGCGCCCCCGCGGCCTGCTGGAACACCACGAACGCGAACTCTCCCCCTTGGGCCAGCAACAGCGTGAACACCGGCCGCTCACCCACAGGCACCTTGACCAATTTGGCCAAGCCCCACAGCACCACGCCCTTGACGGCCAGGAAGCCGAGCAGGATGCCGGCGACCAGCCACAGGTGCTGCGACAAGGCGGCGAAATCGATCGTCATGCCCACGGCCATGAAAAACAATCCCAGCAGCAAGCCCTTGAAGGGCTCCACATCGGTTTCCAGCTCGCGCTTGTATTCACTTTCAGCCAGCAGCAGGCCGCCCAGGAAAGCACCCAGCGCCATCGACAAGCCCACGGCTTGCATCAAGGTGGCAATGCCCACCACCAGCGCCAGCGACGCGGCGGTGAAGATCTCTTGCGACTGGCTGCGCGCGATCCAGCGCAGGGCGTGTCGCAGCAACAAACGCCCCACCACCACGATGCCCACGATGACGGCCAGTGCGCGCAAAGCCTCCAGCCACGGATTGCCCGCCGCCTCGGCCTTGGCGCCCAGCAAGGGGATCAAGGCGAGGATGGGGATGGCGGCCACGTCCTGGAACAGCAAGATGGCAAAGCCCGCCTGCCCGGCCGAGGTGGGCAGCATGTTGCGCTCGCCCATCACCTGCAAGGCGACGGCGGTGGACGACAAGGCCAAGCCCAGGCCCGCCACCACGGCGATCTGCCAGGACACCCCTAAGGCCATGGCCCCTGCCGCCAAGGCCAAGGCGCAACCCAGCAATTGCAAGCTGCCCAAGCCGAAAATGGGCCGGCGCAAGGCCCACAAACGTGGCGGCTCCAGCTCCAGGCCGATCAGGAACAGCATCAGCACCACGCCGAATTCAGCAAAGTGCAGGATGGATTCAGTGTCGGCCACCAATTTCAGCCCTAAGGGACCAATGGCGATGCCCGCCGCCAGGTAGCCGATGATCGAGCCCAGGCCAAGCTTTTTGGCCAGGGGTACCACGATGATCGCGGCCGACAGGTAGACCAGGGTGCTGAGCAACCAGTTGCTGTGTTCCATGCTCAGGCGTCCTCGGTCGGGCGATCGTTGGCGGGCACTTCGCACAGGGGGCACTCCTTCAGATCGGCCATTTCCGGCCAGTTCGGGTAGGTGCTCAAGCGGTCGCGGTAAACCTCGACATGGGCTTCGAATTCCTGGCGCGACACGGCGTGCGCACCATGAAACACCAGCGGCGGCAAAAAACGCAAGCCGCACAAGGTGGCCGTCTGCTCATACGTCGGCAAGAAGGCGTCGAAGAAATAGCGGTTGTGGCCCTGAGGGCTGTAGGTTTCCTGCGTGCCACCGGTGGTGGCCACCAACCACAAATCCTTGCCGCGCAAGTCGCTGCCGCCTGGGCCATAGGCCCAGCCCAGGGTCAGCACGTCGTCCAACCACAGCTTCATCAGCGGCGGCATGCTGTACCAGTGGATGGGGTGCAACCACACGATCAAGTCGGCCTGCGCGGCCAAGGCTTGCTCGGCAGGCACGTCGATCACATGGTCGGGGTACAGGGCATACAAGTCGCGCACGGTGACATTCGCGAGCGACTGCGCCGATTGCATCAACACGCGGTTGACCCGCGAATGCCGCAGATCGGGGTGCGCTGCCAGGACACGAGGATGGAGGGAGCAGACATCGGGCACAAAATAACGCAGATGCGCCTTCGTACCCCATCCCTTCAGGCCAAGCGGCCAGGTAGCGCGGCCCGAAGGCCGGCTTACTCTTTCAGCCAGTCCTTCAACTCGTCGGCGTGTTCTTGCTCGTCACTGAGGATGTCTTCCAGCAGGCGCCGAGTGGTGGAATCCTTCTCGCCAATCAGGTCGATCATCTGGCTGTAGGTTTCGATGGCCACGCGTTCGGCCACCAGGTTGGCGCGGATCATGGCGGTCAAATCCAGCGATTCGTCGTACTCGGCATGGCTGCGCTTGCTCAGACTGTCTGGCGAGAAATCGGGTTCGCCGCCGAGCTGGGAGATGCGGGTGGCCAAGCGGTCGGCATGGCCCGCCTCTTCATTGGCGTGCACCATGAACTCCTCCGCGATCTTGGGCGACGAGCGCCCCGCTGCGGTGAAGTGATGGCGCTTGTAGCGCAGCACGCAAACCAGCTCGGTGGCGAGCGCATCGTTCAGCAGCTTGATGATGTCCTCGCGCCACGGGGCATCGTGAGGGGTGACGGCCCCCTTGTCCAAGCCGGATTTGGCAGCGTTGATCGCTGATTCATCAAGCACCAGTCGGTTGCCTGGGGCTGGTGATTTCGTGGGGGCCTCGGTGCTCATGGGGATGTCCTCGTCTGCTGGGGTGATGCCATGGCTTCAATTTATGCCCGGCCACCGCCGAGCTGCATCGGCGTTTGGCGCATGCGTTTGTAGGACATCACCGCATGTCAATCAGACAAGGGGATCAGAAACCAGGTCTCCAGCCCGAGCCCATCCCAACGCAGGACCTCACCGGGCTGCAGCACGATGGCGCCTTGGCCGGAAGCCTTGGCCATCTCCAACTGGGCAGCAGGTCGGCACAGCTTGAAGTGAAGCGTGTGGCCGCCTCGTCGCACCGTCATGTCGGCGTGCTGCCAATGCGATGGCAAGCAGGGCTTGAACATCAAGGTGCCATCGCGTTGCTGCAGGCCAAAGATGGATTCGATGGCGGCGCGGTACAACCACGCCGCAGCACCGGTGTACCAACTCCAACCGCCGCGGCCCACGTAAGGTGGTTGGGTGTAGACGTCGCCGGCCATCACATAAGGTTCGATGCCATAGGCCGCGCCGCGCGTGGGGTGGGCGGTGCGGTGCGCAGGGCTGAGGTAAGTGAAGTAGCGGTAGGCCGCGTCGCCATCGCCACGCTGGGCCTGCGCCATGAGGGCCCAGACGCCAGCGTGCGAGTACTGGCCGCCGTTCTCGCGCACACCGGGCGGGTAGGCCTGGATGTAGCCAGCGCTGGGTTCGGCGTGCGCCAAGGGTGGGTCGAGCAGCTTGATCAATCCGGCCTGCTGGTCCACCAGGTGGGTTTCAACCGCCGACATGGCCATGCGCTCGTTGGCTGGCGAAGAGGCCTGCGACAGCACCGCCCAGGCCTGGGCGATCAGGTCGATGCGGCATTCGGCATTGGCGCTGGCACCCAGGGCCTCGCCGTCGTCGAAGAAAGCGCGGCGGTACCACTGGCCATCCCAGCCGTGCTCCTGCAAGGCGCTTTTCCAGCCGGCCATGGCCTGTTCCCAACGCCGGGCACGGGCGGTGTCGCCCTGCCCTTTGGCGATGGGCGCAAAGTCGGTCACGATGCGGCACAGGAACCAGGCCAACCACACTGATTCACCACGGCCTTCGGAGCCAACCCGGTTCATGCCGTCGTTCCAGTCGCCCACGCCCATCAGCGGCAAGCCGTGCACCCCAACCTTCAGGCTGCGGTCGATGGCGCGGGCGCAGTGCTCGTACACGCTGGCAGTCTGTGTGCTGATGGTGGGGGTGTAATAAGCGTCCTCGGCGCCTTCGGGGATCGGGACACCTTCTAAAAAGGGGATTTCTTCGCTGAGCAGGCTGGCATCGCCGGTCGTATTCAGGTAGTGCACGCTGGCATAGGCCAGCCACAGCAGGTCGTCCGAGAAATGCGTGCGCACGCCAGCCCCCGTGGGGGCATGCCACCAATGCTGCACATCGCCTTCCGGGAACTGCCTTGAAGCTCCCAGCAGGATCTGTTGGCGCAGCATGTCGGGCGCAGAGCCCGCCAAGGCCAGCGAGTCTTGCAACTGGTCTCTGAAGCCAAAGGCCCCACCCGCTTGGTAGAAACCGGCCTTGGACCACAGGCGGCAGGTCACCGTCTGGTAAAGCAGCCAGCGGTTGACCATGGCGTCGAACAGGGGGTCTGGGGTTTTGACGGTGGTGGCGCCCAAGCGCTCGTTCCAGTCTTCGCGCACCTGCTGCAGGCGCAAGCCTGGCGACACAAAGGCACTGCTGACGGCCAGGTGCCGGGCCTCGTCCAGGCTGTTGGCGTGGCCCAGCAAAAACACCTGCTCCAGCTCGGTCCCAGGCTCCACCGACAGCCGCACGGACAAGGCGGCGCAGGGGTCAAGCCCCACGCCACGCTTCTGGCCAAAATAGTCGGGCACGACCAGGCGGCCGCGCGCGTCGAAGCATTCGCGGCGATCGCAGGTCCAGTCGTTAGACAAACCGGCATCGTCGATCTCGCTGACCATGGCCAGGAAGGCCGTGCCGCCCCCAAAGCCCGCGGATTGCTCGCGCTGCGTGGCCATGAGCGCGGTGATGCGCCGCGCGCCCCCAATGCCGCGTGGGTCGGGCAAGGTTTGCGTCAAGGTGCTGGTGCGCACCGAATGCCGGTCGGTGCGGTTGGCGCCCATGATCCATTCCACCAGCTTGATGGCACGCAGGTTCACGGTCTTGCTGCCCTGGTTGAGCAGCTTGAGCCTGAGCTGTTTGATGGACTGCTTCGGGTCCACGCACCAGCTGACCTCCACATCCAGTTCGCCTAGCCGGTGACTGATCGTGGTGACGCCCTGTCCATGCTTGACCCGGTAGCTCACCGGCGCGCCACCCAGGCCCGCCGGCGTCACATTCCAGACTTCGCGCGTCCGCTCGTCCTGCAGCAGCAAGCACTCGCCGGAAGGATCACCCACTGGGTCGTTGGACCAAGGCGTTACCTGGTTCAGGCGGCTGTTCACGGCCCAGGTGTAGCAGCCGCCGGCCTCGGAGACCTGACCGCCAAAGCCGGGGTTGGACAACACATTGATCCAGGGACGGCTTGGCCTTCGCCGTGGGGTGACTTCAAAGCGAAATTCGCCACTGGCCTCATCGAATGTGCCGGTGGGCGGGCTGGGTGAAACCCCGGAATGGATGCCGGCCAGCACGGTCACTTGAGGCGGGTAACCGCGCTCTTCCAGGGCTTGCTCATGGCGCTCGCACCACTCGCTGATGTGGTGGGCCAGCGGGCGTCCGTCGGCGTTCAGGTGCAGGCGCGACAGGGTGTGCAAGGTGCGCAGCTCTTCAACCGACAACTCGTTGCTGCGCAGCACATGAAAACCCGATGCCGCCGAAGGCCCAGGGTTGCCGGCGATGTCCGACACATAGCGTTCGCACAGGGTGCCGATGTCGCGCTGCAGCGCCATCAGGTAGGACGTGGGTTCGGCATTGACGATCACCAGATCACAGACCACCGAGCCCCAGGTCCACAGGCGCAAGGCCTGGGCCAGGGAGCGAACCAAGCCCAGTCCTTGCGGCAAACCGGCCGACACCAGCACGATGGGCCGGTCGCCCGAGATGCCGAAGCGCCACAACAGCTTGCGGTCACACGCATTGGCTGGGCTTTCCTCGTTGAGGTTGATGGGCCGAGTCACCACCATGGCCAGCGCCGTGGTCAAGGTCTGGATGGCCGCGAAAGTCTCGGCGTTGAGCCGAAGCTCGCGCAGCTTGATGCCCGCCAAGGTGGCCGACATCAACGAAGCCCGCTCGATGTGCGCGCGTTGGCGGTACTTGTCCATGACGGACCGCAAGGTCGCCACGTTGTCCGACGCCGCCGTGCACAAGGTCAGGCAGGCCTTGGATTGCGCCGGGATGTGCATGCGCACGGACAAGCAAGCGACCGGATCAAGCCCAGTGTTCAGCACCGCGCCTTCGCCAGGCCGCGATTGATCCAGCTCGGGCGGTGAGTCAAACAAACCCTGCGGGCTGCTCACGTCGCGGTTGCGGCCCAACCAGCGCAGGCGGTCGGTCTGGATGCGCACCTCGGTGATCAACCCCGCATCACCATCGGCCAGGAAATGCACGGCCGACAAGCCCTTCTCGGTGACCAGGCGGGGCCGGCGCTCGAACATCAGGGCCTGCTGCGCCGCCACCCACTCCGCCCGCACGAACAAGTTGGAGAAGGCCGGGTGCGCCTCGTCGGCACGTGGGTCGGCCAGGGTCACCTCGAAGGCCGACATGAACTCCAGGTCGATGTCGCGGTCGCTCACATTGCGGATCTCGACCTGGCGGAACTCGATGTCGTCTTCCGGGCTGACCCACACGGTGACGCGCGTTTCAAGCTCCGGCCAAATGGCATCGAAGCTCACGCGCTCGGCGTGGTAAGTGCTGTGGTAATGGGCGTTGGGATCAGGCGCTGGGTGCTGTGTGAGTGACACCGGTGTCAAGGCCTGGTCCCAGCGCAGGTACATGAAACTGCCACAGGCATCGCGCAACACATCATCACGCCAGCGGGTGATGCCCGCGTTGCCCCAGCGGCTCCAGCCCGCGCCATTGGGGCGCAAGGCCACGCTGTAGCGGCCATTGGACAAAAGGTGCGTGGGCTCAACGGCGGCCACCCCGGGGGTGACATCGCGCAGCATGCCCAGTGCATCGCGTTGTTGACCATCCGCGACGGTGCTGGCCGGGGGCGTGTGCAAGGTCGAGATCTCACGCGGCACGCGCTCGTGCAGCAAGGACGCCACCGCCTCGATGTGGGCATTGGCCATGCCCCATCGGCGCGGCGCGCCATCCAGCAAGACATTGGCCAGCGACACAATGCTCATGCCTTGGTGATGGGCCATGAAGGTGCTCACACGCGAGACCCGATCAACGCCGGTCTGGCGGGATGGCGAAAAATCCAATGCCTCGATCAAGCCATACCGGCCCCTGCCCAGCAGCAGCTCGATGCGGCGCAGATTGCTCACCGCCTGGTTGGGCATGAGTTCGGCCGCCAACACCGTGGCATAAGGCGCGATCACCAGCTCATCCTGAGGCGTGCGCCGCAAGGCCAGCCGGGGAACGCCTTGTGGCGCGTACTGGTAGGCCAGGGTGTGGTCGCTGGCCGCATACGCCGACTCCGACATGCCCCAGGGCGTGCGCTGCTTGTGGGCGTAGGCCATCTGCTCCAGCACCGCAGCGTGCCCGGCACTGTGCAACAGGCTGCCATGCGGCTCATCCAGCACCAACGAGGGCATCAGGTACTCGAACATCGAGCCCGACCAGGATCGCAGTCCGGCATGCGTCCCCGCCGCGTAGGTGGGCCGACCCAACGCGGCCCAATGGTTGACCGGCGCGTCGCCCTTGGCAATGGCCAGCAGGCTGGTCAGGCGTGACTCGGAGGCCAGCAGGTCGTAGAAGCTGGCATCGAGTTGCTGCTCGGCAATGCGGTAGCCGATGTGAAAAAGATGCCGCTTGCGGTGGTACAGAAAACTGTAGTCAGGCTCCCAGGCGATGCGTTTGAACTGCGTGGCCAGGTCGTCAAGGCGTGCGATGGCTTGGTGCGCTTCGCCCGGCGCAGCCTGGTCACGCCAGGCCGAACGCACGGTGCTCAGGTGATCAGCCAGGCACCACAACAGGGTCTGGCTGTCTGGTCGAGCTTCTGAAAAAATTTGCAAGGCCTCCAACTCCCGGGCCGCACCGTTCAGCAGCAACTGCCCGCCCTCGGGCATCGGACGACCACCGGTCAAGGGGTCGGTCAAGGCCACCAGTTGCATCAGGGCCTGATGACCCGGCAGCTCGGCCAGCAAGGGCAGCATCGGCTGCAAGCGCAGGTGGGATGTTTGCAAAGCCAGCCTGGCAGCTCGCTCATCCAGCGGCGCAAGTCGCAACTCAAGACAGGCCTGCGCCGTGGCCAGCAAATGCCCGCTCAGGTTGCCGCTGTCCACGGTAGAGACGTAGCTGGGCAACAAGGGACGCAGGGTCTCCGTGTCGTACCAGTTCAGGAAGTGGCCACGGTGGCGCTGCATGGTGAGCATGGTGGCCAAGGTGGCTTCCAGCCGGTCCAACAGATCCAGTGTGCCGATCCAGCCAAACTGGCGCGCGCAGGCGGTGCTGAGCAGGTACAGCCCGATGTTGGTCGGTGAGGTCCGGTGCGCCACCATGTCATAAGGCAAGGTCTGCAGGTTATCCGGCGGCAAGTGGTGGTCGCCGGGCCCCACGCAACGCTCGAACAAGCGCCAGGTGTCACGCGCCAATCCAGACAAGTAGAACTGATCCGCCGAGCTCACGGCATCCCGCGCCGTGGACACACTGGTGCGGCTCACCCACCAGGTCCACAAAGGCGAGGCGGCCCAGACCAGGCACAGCCCCAAGGCCAGCCAGGGCTGCGGCGACGTGAAGTACAGCAAGGTGCCCATGATCAGGGCCACTGAGGTCACAGCGCGATGGCGCCGGACGATGGCCGCCAGCGCATGGCTGGTGGATGCTTGCGCGGCCGCCGCCGTGGTCCATTCCAGCAGGTGCCGGTGGCTGACCAGCATGCGGTACAGGGTGCGCACGATCGCGTCGGCCGCCATCAAGGCCTCGTCCAACAACTGGGCCAGGTGCCACAGGCCGGCGCCCAGCGACCGAACCACGTCCGCCAAAGCCTGCCGATAGAAGTGGGCCATGGCGATGTCATCGCGGCTTGGGGCCAAGCCCGCCACGGCCCCCAACAAAGGTCCACCCGCAAAAGCGACGAGCACCAAGGCGATCACCGCCCACGGCGAGATCACACCACTGGCCAGGGCCAGGATCAGCAAGGCGAAGGACATGGGCGCCACCAGGGAGCGGCGCAGGTTGTCGATCATCTTCCAGCGGTTGATGCCGCTGATGCTGAACCAGCCGCCACGCACCAGAAAGCTCAACAGTTGCCAATCGCCGCGAATCCACCGGTTCAAGCGAGAGGCCGCGACATCGGCGTGGAAAGGCGCGTCCTCAACCAGCGTGATGTCGGTGACCCCGGCGCAACGCACCAGGGAGCCCTCCAGCAAGTCGTGGCTCAATACATGGCCCTCAGGCAGGCGGCCGCAGAGCACCGCGTGAACCGCCTGGACATGGAGCAGCCCTTTGCCGGTGAAGGAACCTTCGTCGAACACATCTTGGTAGACCTCGGAGCTGGCCGCGCTGTAGGGGTCAATGCCCAGCTGGCCCGCGAACAGCCAGTGGAAGCGGGTCATGTCGCGGGGGGCCGGCAAGGGGGTCACGATGCGGGGCTGCAAGATGCCGTGACCACTGATGACGCGGGTCCCTCGCGCATCCAGGCGGGGCCGGTTGTGCGGATGCGCAGCCACGCCCACCAGCTCGCGCAAGCGCCCGGGGGGCAGTTGGGTGTCACTGTCCAGGGTGACGACGTAGCGGGTCTGCGGCGCGATGTTGGACGCGGCGCCCAGGCTCAGGAAAGCGCCGGTTTGGCCGGTGGCCAGGGCCTCCACAAGCTGCTCGAGCTTGCCGCGTTTGCGCTCCCACCCCATCCACGTCTGCTCGGTCTCGCTGAAGCGCCGCTCACGGTGCAGGACGATGAAGCGAGGCGCCTCGTCGCCATCCACCGGAAAACGTTCGTTCAACTCACCCAGGCGGTGCCCCACCGCTTGCACCAAAGCCGCATCAGTGGGCAGGCTGGCCACGTCGGCATCGGCCCAATCGGTCAGCAGCGCGAACTGCGCATGGCGCTCCGGGTTGGCCAGGTAGTGCAGGCTCAGTTGGTGGGTCAAGGCCTTGACCGATGCGGCATTGGTCAACATGGCCGGGATCACCACCATCACGCGGTGCTCAGGCGGGATCCCATCGGACAAGGCCAAACGCGGAAACCTGACGGGCCGCACCGACTCGCTGATCAGGCGGTTCACCATGGCCACCACGGCCTCTGAGGCCGGGAAGATCATCAAGACCACGGCCAGGCCAACGAGCCAGGCCGGCCCCTCCCAGCCGAAGGCCTGCGGGCCGTGCTGGCTCAGCACCCAGGCCACCAACGCCGCGGTGCCCAAGGCCAAGGCCGCCAGGTAAGCGGGCACTGCCCCCGCGCGCCAGGCGAAACGCCAGGCCATGGCGGCGTGTTCTTGCAGCCTCAGCGCGCTCATCAACTGCGGGCGCCCCGGCCCTTGCAGCCAATGGCTGGCCACGGTCACATCGTCGGCGATCTCAGGCGGCATGGGCGAGGCCTGCGCCCGGTGCATCAACGCCAACAGCGCATGGGCCACGGACAGCTCGCTTTGCCCGCTGCGGCGGGCCAGCCCTTCAATGTCGTGCAAGGTTTGGCTGCGCGTGTCATCGCGCTCAGCCTCAAACGTGGGCGCCGACATCATGAGCTGCATCAACGAACTGGTTTGCCCGACGATGTCGGTCCAGTCCGCATCGCCAATCGCCCGCAAGGCGCTGATGGCATTGCTCACGCTCAGGTTATTGGCCGTGCGCTCTACCGGCTGCTGCATCTGCACCGCGGCCAAGTCGGGCAGGGTTTTGTTCAGCCAATCGTGGTAACGCTCGTGTCCCACGCCGGCGATCTGCGAATCCTGCAAGCGCTGCGCCATTTGAGACAGAAATGCACGCCCTGCACCGCGTGCATTCATCAAGGCCAGCAGCGCATCGAGCTGATGGGGGCTGTAGGTCTCGATGCGGTCGCAGCACAGGTTGGCCACTTCGCGCGCTGCCTTGCTGACGGCCACGTTCTCGGCCAGGCGGCGCAAGTTCTCGATCAACACCACGCGCAAGGTCGTGGGCAGGGCCCAAAGCTCGCCCAGGGTCAGGTCACGAACCTCCTGATAGGCGCGCAGAAAGTGGGTCAGCAGCTCTTCGTCAAACGCGCTGTCGTTGTGGGCCACGAAGGCCCACGCCACGCCATACACGCGCGGCAAGCCCGCCAGTGGTTCATCAATCAACACCGGCAGATCACGGAAATAGCGGCGGGGCAATCCGTCGCGTATTTCTTTAAGCTGTGCTTCTATCAAATGGAAGTTGTCCAGCAGCCATTCGGCCGCCGGGCTCACGTCGTGGCCCGTGATGGCCTGGGCGCTGATGTAGTGGTGCGCTTCACGCAGCACGCGGATGTTATCCCGCAAGCGGGGAAAGAAAGCGGTTGACCGCAGTGCAGCGTTGCGCGCCCGGTGGGTGGCCGCCAGGCTGCGACCATGGTCGGCAAAGCGGCTGACCCCAAAAATTTCGGAGCGGTTGGCGGGCGCCATCGGCCCACGCGAAAACGACAGGATGTCGCACACCTCTGCCGATACTTCTGGCAGCAGCAGAAGCAGAGGAGATCGGGCCATGACGGCCTACAGCGCCAAAGAGGCTATGCCAACAACGACCATCACCGTGACCAGGGAGGTCACAAAACGCGGTGCCACAAAGCCATGTGCGGCCTCAGCCAAACACTGCACGCTGAACCACCGCCCCCTGGAGCCCTGACAAACGTCAAAATGCCCGCTCAAAGACGACAGCTCCATGGGCGAGGTGTCGGGCGCGTCGGGGATCGACGCCGTGCTCCAGCGGGGCGAGAAAGCGTGGTGCGAGTTCATGCGGGGCTCTCCTGGTGGTTTTAAACCCATGCTAGGCCCCGCGCCACCCCGCGTATGTCGGTCCAACGCGTCGGGCCCGGTAGGACGTATCCTACGCTGCTGCCGCGTTACTCAAGTCCAGGTTCGTCAAGTAAAGCCGCAGATCGAACTCGTGCTGGTGGTAGTCGGGTTCCAGGTGGACACACAATTGGTAGAAGGCCTTGTCATGGGCTTTCTCCTTCAAGTGCGCCAACTCGTGCACCACGATCATCTTCAGGAACTCTGGCGGGGCCTCCTTGAACAGGCTGGCCACGCGGATCTCGCGCTTGGCCTTGAGCTTGCCGCCTTGCACCCGCGAGATCGCTGTGTGCGTGCCCAGTGCATGTTGGATCACTTGGAGCTTGCCGTCAAACACCACCTTGTGGATGGCGTCCGCATTGCGCATGTGGCGGCTTTTCAGCTCAAGCACATAGTCGTACAGGGCCTTGTCGGTGCGCACCTCGTGCTTGTCGCCATATTTGCGCTGCAGCACCTCGCCCAGCTTGCCCTGGTCAATGACCTTTTGCACCTGCACCAGCACGTGCTCGGGGTAGCCCGACAGGTACTTCAAACCGCTCATGGCGCGATCTGCTCGGCGTAGTCGTACAGGGCGCCCAGGATGCCCTCGCCGCGTTCGTCGGTGGTGTCGCTGAGCTCATCGATGCGGTCAAAGAAGGCCTGCAGCGACAGCCCGCCACCGACCCCATCGTGCAAACGCTCAACACGCAGCTGCTGCCACCGCTCCTGGTCTGAGCCGCTCAAGGTTTGTGGAAAATTACGGGCCCGGTAGCGGAACAGCAACTCGTCAAGGCGCGGGTCTTCAAAGCCGGTGCGGCGTTCGGCCAGCAACTCGGGGCTCAAGGTTAGCAGGCGGTCCAGTGCGTTGCGGTCATCTTTGCTCAAGAAGCCGCCGTACAAGTCTTCATCGACATCGGCGGGCTGATCACGGGGTGGCCGCGCAAACACATCGGGCCAGATGCCCGCCATCGAGGCCCCTTGACGCGCTGCCAATTCAGCGTGGCGCAAGGCTTGATCAAGGTCCAGGCCCCAACGGGCCGCCACGGCAGGCGTGAGCGTCTTGAGGTTGCCGATCACGATGGGCGACTTGTTGATGTGGATGGACTTGATCGGCATACGCGTCATGCCCTCGGGCAGCTCGTCGGCCTTGCTGAAGGTGCGCTGGCGGATGACATCGGCGTTGAGCGTGAACAGCTCGCTCGGGTCCACCGACAGGTCCCACACGATCAGCTCATTCTTGTTGGTGGGATGCGGCGCCAGTGGCCACACGATGGCCAAACAGCCGCGCTCTACCCCATATTGGCCCGATACATGCAGGAAGGGCTTGCCCACGCCAATCTCGGCCAGCACGGCATCCTTCTTGCGCAGCTTCAGGCAGAACTCGAACAGCTTGGGTTGCTTTTGCAAGATCAGGCGTGCCAAACCAATGGTGGCGCGCACGTCGGACAGCGCATCGTGCGCGGCCTCATGCGACAGGCCGTTGGCCGCCGTCAGGTGCTCCAGCTTGAACGAGGGGCGGCCATCGTCATGCTTAGGCCATGCGATGCCTTCAGGGCGCAAGGCCCAGGTGCAGCGCACCACGTCCAGCAAGTCCCAACGGCCACAGTTGTTTTGCCATTCGCGGGCATACGGGTCCATCAGGTTGCGCCAGAACAGGTGGCGCGTCACCTCGTCGTCAAAGCGAATGGTGTTGTAGCCCACGCCAACGGTGCCGGGCCAGGCCAGCTCGCGCTCAATCGCCTGGGCAAAGGCGTGCTCGGGCAGGCCGCGTTCCAGGCAGGTTTGCGGCAGGATGCCCGTGAGCAGGCAGGACTCGGGGTCGGGCAGGTAATCGGGCGCAGGCTGGCAGTAGTGCATCACCGGCTTGCCCACCTCGTTGAGCTGCGCGTCAGTGCGGATGCCCGCGAACTGCGCCGGCCTGTCGCGCCGGGGGACACGGCCAAAGGTTTCGTAGTCGTGCCAGAAGAAGGTGAACTCGCTCATGCCATGTCCCGTCGATCTTGGTGCTTCACTGCCATTGGGCTTCGATGCCTTGCTGCCTGCACCACTCTTGCGCCATCGCTGAATAGGCCTGGTGGTGATGCGCAAACCATTCGTCTCGCAACGCAGGCAAGGTCTGCATGGCGTCCTTGAAAGCCTCGAAGGGCTCATCACTGTGGAATGCAGCGCTCAAGGTCGCGCGCGCCTGCGGATCGGTTAACTGCGCGATGAAGGCCTCGATCACGTGCAGCGCGGGCTCCGCCTGCACCGATTCGATCCAGCGGTAGCGTGGGTGGGTGGCCAGGTCGGGCGGCAAGGCTTCCAGGCCTTCACCGGCGTAGATCACCTCGCCCGTGTCCAGGTCCAGGTAATGGCTTGGGTCGTCCAGCTCATAGCGGGTGGCCAAAGCGATGATGAGGTCGTCCAGGTCAATGGTCAAAGTGTTCATGGTGGTCATTCAAAGCGGATGTCAAAACGGGACAGGGCTCACGATGTGCACCCATTCGCCCGTTCGCGGATGCGGTAGTTTCAACTCGGCCGCGTGCAACAGCAAGCGATCGGCCTGAGCGCGCACGGCGGCGCTGGCGTACAAGGGGTCGCCCACGATGGCGTGCCCGATCGACATCATGTGCACGCGCAGCTGGTGGGAGCGGCCCGTCACTGGCGCCAGGTTGACCCGCGTGGTGGCATGAAGCGCATCGCGCGCCACCACCTGCCAACGCGTCAAGGCCGGTTTACCGTCTGCCCAATCTACCTTCTGGCGTGGCCGGTTGGGCCAATCGCTGATCAAGGGCAGCGCCACATCACCGCTGTCGGTCGCCATCTGGCCGGCCACCAGCGCCACATAGCGCTTTTGCACCTGCCGATTTTGAAACAGCTCGCTCAGATCGCGGTGCGCCTGGGCACCCAGCGCCATGACCAGCAGACCCGACGTCTGCATGTCCAGGCGATGCACGATCAAAGCCTGCGTAAACTCCAGCTGAACACGCGAGGCCAGGCTGTCATGAAACTTCTCGCCCCGCCCCGGCACACTCAACAGACCGCTGGGTTTGTTGACGATCAGGAGAGTGTCGTCCGCGTAGGCGATGTTCAGCCCGGTGTGCGGCGGCGGCGCGTAGTCGGCCAGCTGGTGCAGGGCCGTGCCCGCCTCAAGCGGCTCACTCATCATCACGCCACACCCCATCACCGCAAAAACAGACATCACAAAACCCCATGGCGCCAAGCCTAGCGCAGAACTTGGCAGGCCCTGCCACAATGGCACTTTCGCATTGCGTCTGTTTTGCACGGAGAGTCCACATGGCCAAAGTTCCCAAGCATGCGTTTGCCAAAACGCTCAAGACATTCAAGACCGCATCGGGCAAATCGCTGCAGTTCTACTCGCTGCCCGCGCTGACCAAACAGTACCCCAACATCGCCCGCCTGCCCGTCTCGATCCGCATCGTGCTGGAATCCGTGCTGCGCAACTGCGATGGCAAAAAAGTCACCCCCGAACACGTGGCCGAGCTGGCCCACTGGCAGCCCGTGGCGCTGCGCACCGACGAAATCCCCTTCGTGGTCTCGCGCGTGGTGCTGCAAGATTTCACCGGCGTGCCCCTGCTGGCCGACCTGGCCGCGATGCGCAACGTGGCCGCCAGCCTGGGCAAATCCCCCAAGTCCATCGAGCCCCTGGTGCCAGTGGACCTGGTGGTCGACCACTCCGTGATGATCGACCACTACGGCACCAAGAACTCGCTCGACCTGAACATGAAGCTGGAGTTCCAGCGCAACCAAGAGCGCTACGAGTTCATGAAGTGGGGCATGCAGGCGTTTGACACCTTCGGCGTGGTGCCCCCAGGCTTCGGCATCGTCCACCAGGTCAACCTGGAGTACCTGGCGCGCGGCATCCACAAAACCAAAGATGGCGTGGCCTACCCCGACACCCTGGTCGGCACCGACAGCCACACCACCATGATCAACGGCATCGGCGTGGTGGGCTGGGGCGTGGGCGGCATCGAGGCCGAGGCGGGCATGCTGGGCCAACCGGTTTACTTCCTGACGCCGGATGTCGTCGGCTTCGAGTTGACCGGCCAACTGCGCGAAGGCGTGACGGCCACCGACCTGGTGCTGACCGTGACCGAAATCCTGCGCAAGGCCAAGGTCGTGGGCAAGTTCGTGGAGTTCTTCGGCTCGGGCACCACCACCCTGGCGCTGCCCGACCGCGCAACGATCGCCAACATGGCCCCCGAATACGGCGCCACCATGGGCTTTTTCCCGGTCGATGAGAAAACCATCGACTACTTCAAGGGCACCGGCCGCACCAAAGCCGAGATCGAAGCCTTTGAGGCTTATTTCAAGGCCCAGAAGCTGTTCGGCATACCCCAGGCTGGCGAGATCGACTACTCCAGCGTTGTGCAGCTGGATTTGGGCGCGGTCACGCCTTCGCTGTCAGGCCCCAAGCGCCCGCAAGACCGGATTGAGCTGGGCAATGTGAAAAGCCAATTCATCAACCTCTACAGCAAGCCTGCGGCCGACAACGGCTTCAACCAACCGGCCGACAAGCTGGGTCAACGCTACAGCCTGGGCGGAGGCGAAGTGGCACCGCCTGCCACACCCACGCCCGCTGGCGCGCCACGCCAGGTGGTGGAGATGGAGGGCAACCGCCCCACGCTGGAATCGGCCAAGGGCAAGCCCAGCAAAAATGTCGACGTCGTCAACATCGGCAATGGCGACGTGCTAATCGCGGCCATCACCTCCTGCACCAACACCTCCAACCCCAGCGTCCTGCTGGCGGCCGGCCTGCTGGCCAAGAAGGCGGTCGAAGCGGGCCTGAAAGTCAAGCCACACGTCAAGACCTCCCTGGCGCCTGGCTCGCGCATCGTCACAGAGTACCTGGAAAAAGCCGGTCTGCTGCCCTACCTTGAAAAGCTGGGCTTCACCCTGGCCGCCTATGGCTGCACCACCTGCATCGGCAACGCGGGCGACCTGACGCCCGAGATCAACGAAGTCATCACCAAGAACGACCTGGTGTGCGCGGCCGTGCTGTCCGGCAACCGCAACTTCGAAGCCCGCATCCACCCCAACCTGAAGGCCAATTTCCTGGCCTCGCCCCCGCTGGTCGTGGCCTACGCCATCGCTGGCAACGTCACCAAAGATCTGATGACCGAGCCCGTGGGCCAAGGCAAAGGTGGCAAGGACATCTACCTGGGCGACATCTGGCCCAGCAGCGACGAGATCTACAAACTTCTCAAGTACGCCATGAATGGCAAGGCCTACCGCGAGAACTATGAAAAGGTCATCAGCGACCCGGGCAAGTTGTGGAACAAGATCAACGGCGTCAAGGGCAATGTTTACTCATGGCCCAAGAGCACCTACATCGCCGAGCCGCCTTTCTTCAAGGACTTTACCCAGACGCCCGCCATCACCGAACCGGGCGTCACCGGGGGCCGCATCATCGGCCTGTTCGGCGATTCGATCACCACCGACCACATCTCGCCCGCTGGCTCGTTCAAAGAGACCACGCCCGCCGGACAATATCTGCTGGCCCAAGGCGTGCTGAAGGCCGACTTCAACAGCTATGGCTCACGCCGGGGCAACCACGAAGTGATGATGCGCGGCACCTTCGCCAACGTGCGCATCAAGAACCTGATGCTGCCGGCCAAGCTTGATGGCTCGCGCGAAGAAGGCGGCTACACCCTGTACCAGCTGGATGGCGAAGACAAGGGCACCAAGCTGCCCATCTACGACGCGGCCATGAAGTACCAGGCCGCCAAGGTGCCCACCGTGATCCTGGCGGGCGAGGAGTACGGCACCGGCTCCAGCCGCGACTGGGCCGCCAAAGGCACCCAATTGCTGGGCATCAAGGCCGTGGTGGCACGCAGCTTCGAGCGCATCCACCGCTCCAACCTGGTCGGCATGGGCGTGCTGCCCCTGCAGTTCAAAGGCCATGACACCTGGGAGACGCTGGGCCTGAAGGGCGACGAGACCATCGACGTCCAACTGGACAACGAGATCAAGCCGCAGGCCGACGCCAAACTGATCATCCGCCGCCTGGACGGCAGCACCCAGGAGGTCGTGGTCACCTTGCGCATCGACACCCCGATCGAGGTGGACTACTATCAGCACGGCGGCATCCTGCCCTTCGTGCTGAGGCAGTTGCTGGCGGCCTGACCCATCCATTCAGGCAAAAATGCCCCGGCTGGCCACACCGCGCCAGCCAGCGCACGCCAGCGCACTCAAGGCCGTTGATCCAGCAAGACAGCGGCCTTTTTTTCGTGGAAACCCACCACCAGCACCTGCCCGTTTTTCTCAATGACCGGCCGCTTGATCACGCTGGCATGGGCCAGCATCAGGGCCTTGGCACTGGCCGCGTCCAGCACGCCCGCCTTGGTCGCCTCATCCAACTTGCGCCAGGTCGTGCCCTGCCGGTTCACCAGAACCTCCCAGCCCACCGCCTTGATCCAGGCGTCCAGCCGATCTGCTGGCACGCCCTGCTTTTTGTAGTCGTGGAACTGGACGGCCAGGCCTTGCGCCGTCAGCCACGTCCGCGCCTTCTTCACCGTGTCGCAATTGGGGATCCCGTAAACCTTCAACATCCTCGGCCCTTTCGCAAAGCCCCATTCTGCCTGCCTGTCCACGCGGTACGATGTTGTCCATGACGACGAACGCCGACCCCCAAGAACTCGCCAAATTCAGTGACCTGGCCCACCGCTGGTGGGACCCTGAAAGCGAGTTTCGACCGCTGCACCAGATCAACCCTCTGCGCCTGGACTGGATCGACCAGCAAGCCCACATCGCCGGCAAACGCGTGGTCGATATTGGCTGCGGCGGCGGCATCCTGGCTGAATCGATGGCGCGCCGTGGCGCCAACGTGCTGGGCATCGACCTGGCCGATCGGCCCTTGAAGGTCGCCCAATTGCACGCCATGGAAAGCGGCGTGGCCAACCTCGACTACCGCAGCATTGCCGCTGAAGACCTGGCCGCCGAGCAACCTGGCCAGTTCGACGTGGTCACCTGCATGGAAATGCTCGAGCACGTGCCCGACCCATCATCAGTGGTGCGGGCTTGCGCGCAGATGGCCAAGCCGGGCGGCTGGATTTTCTTTTCCACCCTCAACCGCAACCCCAAGTCCTTCCTCTTCGCCATCGTTGGCGCCGAATACCTGCTCAAGCTGCTGCCCAAAGGCACGCACGAATTCTCGCGCTTCATCCGCCCAGCCGAATTGACCCGCTGGGCCCGTGAGGCCGATCTGTCGACCACGCAAATGAAGGGCCTGGAATACAACCCGATCACCCGCCGCTACTGGCTGTCGGGCAACACCAGCGTCAATTACATGATCGCTTGCCGCAAGCCCACCGGCGCATGAGCATGGCCTTGAACTGGACCACGCCGCCTCAGGCCGTGCTGTTCGATCTGGATGGCACCCTGGCCGACACAGCCGGTGATCTGGGCGGTGCGCTCAACCACCTGCGGGTGCAACGTGGCCTGCAGCCCATGTCCCTGGACTTGCTCCGCCCGCATGCTTCTGCGGGTGCGCGGGGCCTCATCGGTGTCGGACTGGACATCCATCCCGGCCATGCCGAATACGACGACACGCGCCTGGCCTTCCTGGACGCCTACACGCAATGCCTGAGCGACACCACCGTGCTGTTCGACGGCGTGGCGCAGCTGCTTGATCAGTTAGAACGGGCCGGCCTGAAATGGGGCGTGGTCACCAACAAGCCCCACCGCTTCACCATCCCGGTGATGCAGGGTCTGGGCCTGGTAAATCGGAGCATGACCACCATCAGCGGCGACAGCACGGCCCACGCCAAGCCTCACCCCCTGCCCTTGCTGACCGCCTGCGAACAGATCAAGTCAGACCCGGCAGCCACGCTGTACGTCGGCGATGACCTGCGCGACATCCAGGCCGCCCAAGCTGCCGGCATGCCCAGCGCCGCCGCAGCCTGGGGCTACCTCGGCCACAGCCACGACATTCGCGACTGGGGCGCCAATGTGATCACCGAGCGGCCGCTGGATTTGCTGGCCGTGCTCGGTTTGAATCAACGCTGAGACCTGGCTGGCTTAAACCGAACGGCCGTAGTTGTCCTGGAAGCGGACGATGTCGTCTTCACCCAGGTAGCTGCCCGACTGCACTTCGATGATCTCCAAAGGAATCGTGCCGGGGTTGACCAGGCGGTGCACCGTTCCCAGAGGGATGTAGGTTGACTGATTCTCGGACAGCATCAGGACCTTGTCGCCATTGGTGACCTCGGCCGTGCCGCTGACCACGATCCAGTGCTCGGCGCGGTGATGGTGCATCTGCAAACTGAGGCTGGCCTTGGGCTTGACCATGATGCGCTTGACCTGGAAACGCGGCCCGAAATCGATCGAGTCGTACCAGCCCCAAGGCCGGTGCACACGGCGGTGCACCGTGCCTTCGCTGCGCTCCTGCAAGGCCAGCGCATTGACGATCTGCTTGACGTCCTGGCTGCAACTGCGATCGGCCACCAACACGGCATCGGGTGTTTCAACCACCACGATGTTGTCCAGGCCCACCGTGGCCACCAGGCGGCTGGTGGCATGAACCAAGGTGTTGCGGCTGTTGTGCAGCAACGCATCGCCCTGGCTAGCGTTGCCTTGGGCATCTTGAGGACTGACCTGCCAGACGGCATCCCAGGCCCCCAGGTCGGACCAACCTGCGTCCAGGGGCACCATGCGCACCACGAAGCCGCTGGCCGGTTTGCCAGGACACTGCTCCATCACCGCATAGTCGACCGACTCGGACGGCACTTGCGCAAACTCGGCCTTGCCGGGACGCACGAAACTGGCATCGGTGGTGCGCACGTCAAAGGACTGGCGCGTGGCCTGGAGGATGTCCGGCCGGAAATGCTCCAGCGCGGCCAACCACCGTGACGCACGCATCACGAACATGCCGCTGTTCCAGAAGTAGCCGCCCTCGGCCAGATAGCCCTTGGCGGTTTCCAGGTTGGGTTTTTCAACGAAAGCGAGCACGCCGCGCGCACCATCGGCCTCCGCTTGCCCAGTGCGGATGTAACCGAAACCGGTTTCAGGGCGGTCGGGCGTGATGCCCAGGATCACGATGTCGCCCTTGGCGGCGCAACGCACCGCCAATTGCAAGGCCTTGGTGTAAGCCGCTTCATCGGTCACGGTCTGGTCGGCAGGCGTCACCACCAGGATGGGGTCATCCCCCGCTGCAACAGCCTGCAAGGCGGCCAGCGCCACAGCTGGCGCGGTGTTGCGACCCACGGGCTCCAAGAGCAAAGACGAGGGCTCGCCCTTCAGCTCGCGCAGTTGATCCAGCACCAGGAAACGATGTTCCTCGTTGCCCACCACGCAGGGCTTGGCCACCTCGATGTCTTGCGCGCCCAAAGATTGCAGACGCAGGTGCGCTTGCTGGAACAAGCTTTGATTGCCTTGCAACACCAGGAACTGCTTGGGGTACAAGGCACGAGACAGCGGCCAAAGGCGGGTGCCCGATCCACCGGCCATGATCACGGGAAGCAAATTGAGTTTCATACGGTTCTATTCAGCAAATTTCAGGCCTGTTATCCAGCAAAGCCCTGGGGATTGTTGAACTGCCAGCGCCAGGAGTCCGCACACATGTCGTCCAAGCCGCGCTGAGCCTTCCAACCCATGGTGTTGAACGCATGCGCCGGATCAGCGTAGCAGGCATCGATGTCACCCGGGCGACGGGGGGCAAAAACCACCGGAATGTCGCGCCCCGATGCCTTGCCATAGGCCTGCGCCAGCTCCAGCACACTGTAGCCCTGCCCCGTGCCCAGGTTCACCGTCAAGGAGCGGTTTTGCTCGGCCAGGTACCGCAGTGCGGCCACATGCCCATCGGCCAGATCGCAGACGTGGATGTAGTCGCGCACGCCGGTGCCATCGGGCGTGTCGTAGTCGTTTCCGTAGACGTTCAAGTGCTCGCGTTTGCCAGCCGCAACTTGGGCCACATAGGGCATCAGGTTGTTGGGAATGCCGCGCGGATCTTCGCCAATCTGGCCGCTTTGGTGGGCGCCGACGGGGTTGAAATAGCGCAAGTAAGCCACGTGCCAGCCACTGTCGCAACGCTCCAGTTCGCGCAGAATTTCTTCGCCCATCAACTTGGTCTGACCATAGGGATTGGTCACCCGCAAAGCGGCCGCTTCGGTGATGGGCAACTGGTCAGGCTTGCCATACACCGTGGCCGACGAGCTGAACACCAGGTTGAACACGCCATGCCGTTTCATGGCCTGGCTCACGGACAGCAAACCACCCAGGTTGTTTTCGAAGTAATCCAGGGGCTTTTCAACGGATTCACCCACGGCCTTCAACGCCGCGAAGTGCACCACCGCCGAAATACCCCCGAACTCTGATTGCCCCAGCTCGAAACACCGGTCAAGCACAGCGGCATCCCGAACATCGCCTTCGACAAACCGAGGTTTGATCTTTCCAAGGTGCTCCAGCCGTTGCAGCACCTTGGGCGAACTGTTGACGAAACTGTCCACCCCCACCACGTCAAACCCGGCACTTTGCAGCGCCAACCAAGTGTGGGAGCCGATGTAACCGGTGGCGCCGGTCAAGAGAATGCAGGGCATGGTCAATGACTCTCAGTCGATGGTGAAACTGGCACTGCAGCTGAACTGGCGCCCATCATGGGCAACGCGTTGCGTGTTGGTGATCACCTGGGTATTACTTTCAGCCGACTGCTTGTATTGCTGGACTGAGCAGCCCACGGCGATGGCGCGCGAGAAGTTGTAGTCGGAGGACAGCGATGCCACGGTGTAGTCGCTTGATGTCTTTCCAGACTGCCCGTTGGTGCGCGATGTATTCACATCATATTTATCCCACCCCAAGCCAGCGGTGAAACCCAACTTCGCGGTGGGCGTCCATCG
>NZ_JACMNS010000024.1 GCF_014378415.1 Aquabacterium sp. | reverse complement strand
TGGCGGTGAACATGTCGGCGCATCAACTGCGCGAGCACGACCTGGAAACCCGCATCCGCGAAACGCTGGCGCGCCATGCCCTGCCGGCCGACATGCTGATCCTGGAGATCACCGAATCGGTGGCCATGGACGACATCGAGGCCTCTTTGAAGGTGTTCGACATGCTGGACCGCATCGGCGTGAAGCTGTCGATCGACGACTTTGGCACGGGCTATTCCAGCCTCAGCTATTTGCGGCGCTTGCCCGCCCGCCAGCTCAAAATCGACCGCAGCTTTGTGCGCGACCTGGACCACAGCGCCGATGCACAAGCCATCGTGGAAGCGGTGGTGCGCCTGTCGCACGCCTTGGGCATGACCGTGGTGGCCGAAGGCGTGGAGACCGAGGGCCAGCGCCAGGTGCTGGTCAAACTGGCCTGCGATGAGCTGCAGGGCTTTTTGTTTGCCAAGCCGATGGCCGATTCTGACTTGCGCACCTGGATGGGCGCGCAGACCGTGCCCATGGCGCCCATCCACCTGGTGCCAGCGTGAAGGACTTGTATGCGCCGACTTGACCGCTGGATCGCCCGAGCCAAAGCACTGTGGGCCAGCCCTTCAGTGGTGCCTTTGGCGCTGCCGCCCGCGCTGGTAAACCTGAAGGACTTGAACCACCACGACCCGCTGACGGGCCTGGCCAACCGCCTCTTGTTTGAAGACCGGCTGGATGGTGCGGCGCGGCGGGCCGAAGCGGCCAATCGCCGGCTGGGCGTGCTCTTCATCGACCTGGACGGCTTCAAGGCGGTCAACGATTCATATGGCCACAGCGCTGGCGACCAGTTGCTGCGCGAAGTGGGGCGCCGCGTGGCGCTGCAGGCCCGCCAATCTGACACGGTGGCGCGCCTGGGCGGCGATCAATTCCTGATGCTGCTTGATGGCCACCCGGATGCCTCAGCGGCGGCCGTGGTGGCCGCGCGTTTGCGCACCAGCCTGGCCGAGGTGTTGTGCATTGAGGGCCGCGACTTGCGGCTGTCGTGCTCGGTGGGCATCGTGCTGTACCCCGAGCATGGCCCACGCGCCAAGCTCATCGCCCATGCGGACGCGGCCATGCTGGTGGCCAAGCAGGCGGGCGGCGGCATGCACGTGTTCTTTGAGCCGCACATGGCGGTGGACAGCGAAGCGCAGATCGACCTGCAGCGCGACCTGCGCCATGCCCTCGACCTGGGCGGCCAAGGCCTGTCGCTGGACTACCAGCCCAAGGTGGACACCAAGAGCGGCCGCCTGACCGGCGTGGAAGCCTTGCTGCGCTGGCGCCATCCGCAGCAAGGGCCCATCGAGCCCAGCGTGTTCATCCCCGTGGCCGAGCGCTTTGGCCTGATCGGTACCCTGGGCCAATGGGTGATCGACGAAGTTTGCCGTCAGCAACGCGCCTGGCAAGACGAAGGCCTGGACCTGCGCGTGGCCATCAACCTGTCGGTGTACCAGTTGCGCCAGGCTGACCTGGTCGAGCGCATTGAGCGGGCCCTGAAAGCGCAACGCGTCCACGCCGACCGGCTGATGTTTGAGGTGTCCGAGATCGCCGCCATGGCCGACCCGCCGGCCTGCGTGCGCCTGTTCGAGCAGTTCATGCGCCTGGGCGTGCAGGTGTCGATTGACGACTTTGGCATGGGCAACGCCAACCTCAGCCAGCTGCGCAAGCTGCCGGCCTGCCAGCTCAAGATCGACCGCAGCTTTGTGCAAAAGCTGGAGCATGACGACGAAGACGCCAAAGCCATCGTGGACGCGGTCGTGCGCCTGTCGCACGCGCTGGGCCTGAACGTGGTGGCCGAAGGCGTGGAAACCACGCACCAGCAGGACATCCTGCTGCGCTTTGGTTGCGATGAACTGCAGGGCTATTTGTTCGCGCGGCCCATGTCGCCAGTGCAGATGGCCTTGTGGGCGCGCAGCAGCGAAGCGGTGCCCCGGCCCGAGCCTTTGACACGCCTGGAGCGGCCGGATTGACCGCTGCTTGACCGCTGCTTGACCGTTTTGCAGCGGTGACTTGACGGGCTTCCTACAATAGGGGCATGAGCGCCATCCTCACCCCATCCCATCCCACCTTGCCGGTGGAACGCCGCCCCTACACCCGTGGGGCCCAATTGCCAGAGATCATGCGCCAGCGCATCGTCATCCTCGATGGCGCCATGGGCACCATGATCCAGCAGTACAAGCTGACCGAGGCCGACTACCGGGGCGCGCGGTTCGTGAGCCACCACAAGGACCTCAAAGGCAACAACGAGCTGTTGCAGTTGACCAAGCCCGAGGTGATCAGCGAGATCCACGAGCAGTACCTGGCCGCTGGGGCCGACCTGATCGAGACCAACACCTTTGGCGCCACCACCGTGGCCCAGGACGACTACGACCTGGCCGAAATGGCCCGCGAGATGAACCTCGAAGGCGCCCGCCTGGCGCGCCTGGCTTGCGACAAATACAGCACGCCTGACAAACCACGCTTTGTGGCTGGCGCCATCGGCCCCACCCCCAAGACGGCCAGCATCAGCCCCGACGTGAACGACCCGGCCGCGCGCAACGTGAGCTTTGACACCTTGCGCCAGGCCTACTACGAGCAGGCCGAAGCCTTGCTGGAAGGCGGCTGCGACGTCTTCTTGGTGGAGACCATCTTCGACACACTGAACGCCAAGGCCGCCATCTTTGCGCTGGACGAGTTGTTTGAGAACAGCGGCGAGCGCCTGCCCATCATCATCTCGGGCACGGTGACTGATGCCTCGGGCCGCATCTTGTCGGGGCAGACGGTGAGCGCTTTCTGGCACTCGGTGCGGCACGCGCACCCGCTGGCCATTGGGCTGAACTGCGCCTTGGGCGCGGCGCTGATGCGGCCGTACATTGAAGAGTTGACCAAGATCGCGGGGGACACCTTTGTCAGCTGTTATCCCAATGCGGGCTTGCCCAACCCGATGAGCGACACGGGGTTTGACGAGACGCCCGAGATCACCGGGGGCTTGTTGGAGGACTTTGCCAAGGCGGGGTTCTTGAACATCGCGGGGGGGTGCTGTGGCACCACGCCGGATCACATTGCGGCGATTGC
>NZ_JACMNS010000023.1 GCF_014378415.1 Aquabacterium sp. | reverse complement strand
GGCGGGCCAGCGTCCATAAAATGCAGGCCTGACCTTCAACCGGCCTTTGACCAGGTCCCAAGCCATGTCGCGCACTTTCCGCATCGCCCCCAGCATTTTGTCCGCCGACTTTGCCCGTTTGGGCGAGGAGGTTCGCCACGTGATCGACGCGGGTGCCGACTGGATCCACTTCGACGTGATGGACAACCATTACGTGCCCAACCTGACCTTCGGGCCGATGATCTGCCAGGCGCTGCGCAAGCACGCGGTCAAGGCCGACGGCACCAAGGTGCCCATTGACGTGCACCTGATGGTGCAGCCGGTCGATGCGCTGGCCCAGGCTTTTGCCAAAGCGGGTGCCGACATCATCACCTTCCACCCCGATGCCAGCGCGCACGTGGACCGCACCTTGCAGTTGATCAAGGCTGAAGGCTGCCAGGCCGGCCTGGTGTTCAACCCAGCCACGCCGCTGGATGTGCTGGAGTGGGTGTTGGACAAGGTCGATGTGGTGTTGCTGATGAGCGTGAACCCCGGTTTTGGCGGCCAGAGCTTCATCGACAGCACGCTGCGCAAGGCCGAGAAGGTGCGCAAGATCATCGACGCGTCGGGCCGCGATATCCGCCTGGAGATCGATGGGGGCGTGAAGGTGGACAACATCCGCCGCGTGGCCGACAGTGGCGCCGACACCTTCGTGGCGGGCAGCGCGATTTTTGGGCAGCCTGATTACAAGTCGGTGATCGACGCCATGAGGGCACAGCTTGCAAATTGAATCGCGCTTGCCCGAGGTTGGGACCACCATCTTTTCGGTGATGTCGGCCCTGGCCCAGCAGCACGGGGCCATCAACCTGTCGCAGGGATTTCCTGATTTCGACGCGCCTGGCGAGTTGCTGGACTTGCTGAACCAGCACGCGCGGGCCGGCCACAACCAGTACGCGCCCATGGCCGGCGTGCCCGTGCTGCGCGAGGCCATCGCGGACAAGGCCCAGTCGCTGTATGGCGCCACGTACGATCCGGACACCGAGGTCACCGTCACGGCGGGTGCCACGCAGGCCATCTTCACGGCGGTGGCCAGCATGGTGCGGCGCGGCGACGAGGTCATCGTGTTCGAGCCGGTGTACGACAGCTATGGCCCCGCGATTGAACTGAACGGCGGCAAGCCGGTGTACGCGCGCCTGGCCTTGCCCGACTACAAGCCCGACTGGGCCCAGGTCAAGAAGCTGATCAACAAGCGCACGCGCATGATCATCATCAACTCGCCGCACAACCCGACGGGCGCGGTGTTTTCAAGCGATGACATGCTGGCGTTGCAGGCCCTGGTGCAAGACACCAACATCGTGGTGCTCAGCGACGAGGTCTACGAGCACATGGTGTTCGATGGCGTGCGCCACGAAAGCGTGATGCACTACCCCGGCCTGGCCGAGCGCAGCTTCGTGGTGTCCAGCTTTGGCAAGACATACCACATCACGGGTTGGAAGGTGGCTTACTGCCTGGCCCCGCGCGAGCTGATGGCCGAGTTCCGCAAGGCGCACCAGTTCATTGTGTTCACCGTGCACGCGCCCTCGCAATACGCGCTGGCCGACTTCCTGAAGAAGCGCGAGTGGTATGCGGAGCTGAACGCCCTGTACCAAGGCAAGCGCGACATCTTCCGGCAAGCGATCTCCGGCTCACGTTTCGAGCTGATGCCCTGCCAGGGCACCTACTTTCAATGCGTGAAGTACCAGGCCATCTCTGACGAAGGCGACCGTGCTTTTGTCGAGCGCCTGACCGTGGAGCATGGCGTGGCCGCCATCCCCGTGTCGGCCTTCTACCAGGACCAGGCCGACTTTGGCGTGATCCGCTTTTGCTTTGCCAAATCGGCGGCCACGCTCGAAAAAGCGCTGGAGCGTTTGCTCAAGCTCTGAGCACTTGCGCGCCACCGCATCATTTGCCGAACAAGCGCCCGGCGTGCAAGCCCAGGCCGGTGACCACCGAGGCGAGGCGGTCGCCACGCACCGCGCGGGTTTGGGGGAAGGCCGCTTCCAGCTGGTCGGTCAGCAGCTTCAACCCCGTTGAG
>NZ_JACMNS010000022.1 GCF_014378415.1 Aquabacterium sp. | reverse complement strand
GGCCAGCATCAGCATGCCGGCCGAGTTGGCGGTGCGGGCCTCGGTCAGCAACAAGATCGAAGTGCGCATTGACCAAAGTCTGCGGGTGAAGGTGCCTGTTCACGAAACACTCAGCATCCCGATCACCGACCCCATTGCGCTCACCGTGCGCGTGGAAACCTCGGTCCCGATCAACTTTGATGTGCCCATCGAGCACACCTTGCACGTCGATCAGGTCATCGACCTGGACACCAAGGTCAAGACGCGCATCCTGGGTTTCGCCGTCACTTTGCCGATCCAGGGCAAGGTGCCGCTCAAGGTCGACGTGCCCATCAGCCTGGTGATTCCTGTGCGCAAGCAGGTGCCGGTGTCCCTGAATACCCCGGCGCTGATCCGCCTGGCCGAGCCTTTGAGTGCCCGCATCGACACGGTGATGGACACGGTGGTGCCCATCCGCGAATCCTTCAGCTTGCCGGTGACCGCTCCCGTGAACGCGACCTTGAGTTTCCCGAGTCAGACCGTGAAGGCTGGCCTGACCCACATGGACCTCAAGCTGCCGCTGGACGCCGTGCGGCTTGAGCGCCGGCCGGAGCGCCAACCTTGACGACGCCGAAGCGGCGGGTTTGGCACCGACCCGTGCGCCGGCGCGACGTGGCCTTGGTGATGACCAGCGCTGCGCTGATCTGGGTGGCCTTGTTGGCGGGCGCGGCTTGGCAGGTGCGCGATCATTGGCAGTCGGTCTTGGCCTTGCGCCATCAAACCGTCACCTTGCGCCTACCCACCGGCATGCCTGCGCGGGCCGAAGTGAAAACGCCTTTGTACCTGCGGCTGGACACCCAAGCCAAGGTGGCTGTGCCCATCGACCAGGTGGTCAGTGTGCAGTTGTTGAACAAGCTGAGCGCACAGGCTGTCATCAACACCACCGTGCCGGTGGACACCAGCATCAGCTTCGACCAGGACATCCCCGTGTCGACCGAGGTGGAGATGAAGATCCCCGTGGTGTCATGGCTCCCGGCCATGAACGTCATGGTGCCCGTCACCTTCAAGGTGCCGGTGCACTTGACGGTGCCGATCAAGGTGCAATTGCCTTTGGCCCTGGATGTGAAGGTGAGTGGCCAGGTGAGCGAGCCCATCAAGGTGCCAGTGCGCACGACCCTGCATTTGTCGGTGCCGGTTCACGCCAAACTGAAGGCCGATGTCTTGAACCTCGCCGACTTCAACCTGGTGGGTTTGCAAGCACCCTTTGACCTGCGCATCGAGCAGGCCGAAGTGCGCACGCCGCTGCGCGACATTGAGTGGTGCTACAGCATCACTTGCGTGCCCAGCTCCACCACCTGGTTGGCGGGCAAGCGGTAGTAGGTGGCGGCGCCTTCGGCCTGGCGTGTCATCCAGCCGTACAGGGCGCAACGCCAGGCGGACATCGCGCCGGGCCCATCGACGATGGTGGCGCGAGCCACGAAGTAAGTCGTGCTCATCGGGTTCAGGTCCAGGTGAGACGATCGCATCAGTGCCAGGGCTTGCGGGATGTCGGGCTCTTCGCGAAAGCCGAACCGCACCGTGGCCATGAACAAACCAGGTGCCACATCGATCACCTCCAATCGATGGCTGTCGCTGACATAGGGGTTGCTTTCATTCACCACATGCAAAAAGACCGTCTGGTCGTGCATGACCTTGTAGTGCTTCAAGTTGTGGAACAGGGCACTGGGCACGATCGTGGGGTCGGAGGTCAGGTAGACGGCGGTGCCTGCCACATGGGGCACATCAGGCTGCGGGCCGTCCATGAAGTCCGCCATGGGGATGTCGATCTTGCGGCGTTGGTCGGCCACCAACTGGCTGCCGCGTTTCCAGGTGGTCAGCATCAAGAAGATGGCCGCACCCAGGGCCAGCGGGAACCAGCCACCATCACCCAGTTTGGTCAGGTTAGACGCGAAGAAGCCCAGCTCCAGCACACCGAACACGGCCAAGGCTGCCAGGATGGGCAGGCGCATCACGCGGGCGCCGACCAAGGTGATGAAGGCCGTCAGCAAGGTCGTGATGATCATCGTGCCCGACACGGCGATGCCATAAGCGGCCGCCAGCGCGCCCGATGACTTGAAGGACAGCACCAGCAGGATCACGGCCAGCAGCATCAGCCAGTTCACGCTGGGGATGTAGATCTGGCCTTTCTCTTTGTCGGAGGTGTGCAGAATGCGGATGCGGGGCATGTAGCCCAGTCGGCTGGCCTGCAAGGTCATCGAATAGGCGCCTGAGATGGTGGCTTGCGAGGCGATCACCGTGGCCGCCGTGGCCAGGATCACCAGCGGGATCAGCAGCGCTGGCGGAGCCATCAGGAAAAATGGATTGCTGGCGGCCGAGGCATCGCGCAGTACCAGGGCGCCTTGGCCGAAGTAGTTGATGATCAGGCAGGGAAAGACCAAGCCATACCAAGCCAGGCGCACGGCCTTGGCGCCGAAGTGGCCCATGTCGGCGTACAGCGCCTCACCGCCCGTCAGGCCCAGGAACACCGCCGACAGCAGCAGGAAGGCGCTGGACGGGTGGTCGATGGCAAAGCGGACTGCGTGCATCGGGTTGAGCGCCTGCAGCACTTCGGGCGTCTGCGCGATGCTGGTTGCGCCCAGAGCCGCCAGGGTCAGGAACCACACCACGGTGACCGGGCCGAAGAGCTTGCCCACGCTGCCGGTGCCATGTTTCTGGATCAGGAACAGCCCCACCAGGATGCCAATGGTGATGGGCACGATGAAGTGCTCGAAGCGCGGGGTGGCGATGCTGATGCCTTCGACCGCCGACAGCACCGAGATGGCCGGCGTGATGATGGCATCGCCGTAGAACAAGGCGGCGGCGAACACGCCGGCGCCGATCACCAGCACGGATCGTCGAGAGCTGTCGCTCGTGAGTCGATGCGCCATGGCGGTCAGGGCAAGCACACCACCCTCGCCATCGTTGTCGTACTTCAGCACGACCCACACGTACTTGAGGGAGATGATGATGACCACGGCCCACAACAGCGCCGACAAGGTGGCCAGCACCGCTTCGGGCGTGGCGGGCATGCCATGCGGCCCTGAGAAAGCTTCCTTGAAGGCGTACAGCGGACTGGTGCCGATGTCGCCAAAAACGATGCCCAGGGCGGCCAGGGTCAAGGCGCTCAGGCGCGATGTCCCTTGGGGATTGGATGACATGAAAGAACTCCTGGTGGTCTGGGTGAACGCGGTCGCCGACGCTGGTTTCGGTCAGGAAATGGCGCGGTTGTGCCGGGTCATTCTCCAGCTTGTGCCGCAAGTGGACCACGTCAATGTGCAGGTTTTGGGCGCTCGATGAATTCTGGCGGTGCGAAGCCTCAGAAGAAGTGTCCCACGTCCAGCAAGGCCAGCAAGCCCAGCACCGCGAACATCCCGGCCGCGATGCCGTGCACCAAGCGCATGGACACCTTTTTGACCACGATGTCGCCCAGCAGCACGGCGGGCACATTGGCCAGCATCATGCCGAGGGTGCTGCCAATGACCACCGAGATCAAATCGTGGTAACGCGCGGCCAGGGCCACTGTGGCCACTTGGGTTTTGTCGCCCATCTCGGCCAGGAAGAAGGCCAGCACCGTGGTGCCGAACACGCCAAATCGCTGCAGTGATGTGGCGGCTTCGTCGTCCAGTTTGTCGGGGATCAGCGTCCAGGCCGCCATGGCCAGGAAAGACACGCCCAGCACCCAACTCAGCACGTCGGGCCCCATGTGTTCGGCCACCCAGCCGCCCACCAGGCCGGCCATGCCGTGGTTCAGCAGGGTGGCCACGAAGATGCCCAGGATGATGGGCACCGGCCGCTTGAACTTGGCGGCCAGCAGCAATGACAAGAGTTGGGTTTTGTCACCGATCTCGGCCAGTGCCACGACACCGGCGGAAACGAGGAAAGCTTGCATGAGATTCTCCAGGGCCGGCACGGATACCAATGACCACACGCATCCCCGGCCCAAGCGGAGGCGATGTGGTCATAGGTCTTGCCAGGCGTGAAGCTGCAAGCGCCATGGCCGAAAGGCCAAGTATGTTGACGCATGCCCCTGAGTGAACAGGGCGACTACTCCCCAATGACGGGAGGACTTTATCACGCAGGCAATGGGAACCAAAGCGGCCCAGGGTGCTCACATCCTTTCACGCGGCCATGGTGCACATGTTGAACAGCAATACCTTCTGGTTCTGGATTTCACGCCTGGGCGAGTCGCCCATCGTTCTGCCCATCGCTTTCGCGCTGGTGTTGGTGTTCATGGCGTTTGAGGCCCACCGCGTGGTGAGGTTCTGGGCTTTGGCCTTGGGCTTGGCCATCGGCGTGACGTCGGCCTCCAAGATCGCCTTTCTGGGCTGGGGGCTGGGCATCGCCTCGCTGGATTTCACCGGTTTTTCGGGGCACGCCATGTTGTCCGCCGCCATTTACCCAGTGCTGGGACACGCCTTTGCCCGTCGGCGTCAGGCCTCGACCGGCTGGTGGGGTGCGGCCATGGGCCTGGCGCTGGCCGCACTGATCGCGGTGTCACGTGTCACGACCCACGCGCACTCGGTGTCTGAAACGGTGCTGGGATTTTTTCTGGGATGCTTGGTCAGCGCTTGTGCCATGGGGTTCAGGGCTCCGGCTCATTTGCGCATTCCGCGGTGGGCATGGCTGACCGCCGCCGCCTGGTTGGCGGCCATGCCGTTTGTCAGCCTGTCCTTCAACACGCATCAAACGGTCATCAAGGTGGCGTTGGCGCTGTCTCAGCGACAGCATCCTTATCAGCGGTCTGACCTGCACCGCCTGGTGCCTGCCTCAGTGCAGCCGCTCCATGGCCAGGAAGTGGTATTTCTCGGCCATTGAAAAGGGCACCGTGTGCACGACCTCCATCAAGCGCTGGGTGCTGCCTTCAGACGCCGCGTGAACCAACAGCGCGCAATGGCCCTGACGCGCCAACTGGGTGTACTGGCGCACGGTGGCCGCTTCGCTGCCGACGGATGGCATGGGCCCAGCGATGGCCGACACGGTGGGGCTGACCTGGTCCAGGATGGCTTCGGGTTTCAGCAGCATGATGTCGTCGCTGTGGAATCCGGCGCCTTGTAAGGCCGTACCGACCTTGTCGGCATCCTCCAGGTTGGGAAACATGGCGAACACATAGCCCGTGGGGTAGAACACACCGCCCATGGTCAGCATGCGCGGTTCAAGCATGAAGGTTTTCATGATGGATCCTCAGTGCCAAGACTTTGACACTGTGCGCCACCTTCTACCCTGGGTCAAGCCTGGCTGGATTCAGCAAATTTCAGGCACGACGATGTCGGGCGACACCGGCTGGCGAGCATAGTCGTGGTGACGTTCGCGCGGTGGCAACACGATGGCGGGGCGCTCGATTTCGCGGTAAGGCATTTGCTGCAGCAGGTGGTGGATGCAGTTCAACCGGGCCTTCTTCTTGTCATCAGCCTGCACCACCCACCACGGCGCCTCGGCGATGTGGGTGCGCTCCAGCATGACTTCTTTGGCCCGGGTGTAGCCCTCCCAGCGGCGGCGCGACTCCAAGTCCATCGGGCTGAGCTTCCATTGCTTGAGCGGATCGTGGATGCGGCCCATGAAGCGCAGTTGCTGCTCGTCGTCCGAGATCGAGAACCAGTATTTGATCAGCTGGATGCCCGAGCGCACCAGCATGCGTTCGAACTCGGGGGCCGAGCGGAAAAACTCTTCGTACTGGTCGTCGGTGCAAAAGCCCATCACGCGTTCGACGCCAGCGCGGTTGTACCAGCTGCGGTCGAACAACACCATCTCGCCAGCGGCGGGCAGGTGTGAGGCATAGCGCTGGAAGTACCACTGCGTGCGTTCGCGGTCGTTGGGGGCGGGCAGGGCGGCCACGCGGGCCACGCGTGGGTTCAGGCGCTGGGTGATGCGCTTGATGACGCCGCCTTTGCCGGCCGCGTCACGGCCTTCGAACAAGATCACCACCTTGTGGCCCGAACTGACGACCCAGTCTTGCAGCTTGACGAGCTCGCCTTGAAGGCGGAACAACTCGTTGAAGTACTGCTTGCGGCTTTCCTTGTCCTGATCGTCGTCGTGATCGTCCAGCTCAAGCTCCAACTCTTCGTCGTAGCTGTCTTGCAGATCGCGGTGAATGCGGCGGATCAGGTCATCATCGTTCGAGATCATGATTTGACGGTATCCCTGTATCGTGTCAAGTCTGTGACAGGCTTTTCTCAGGTCCATGAAATCTCAAAAATCCAGCGGTGGACTGGTTTATTCCACCGAGTTGGGGCGCACTTGCCCCGAGTGCCGCCAAGCCGTGGCGCAATGCGTGTGCGGCAAGAAGGTGAACCTGGCGCCATCAGACGGCATCGTGCGGGTGTCGCGCGAAACCAAGGGCCGCAAGGGCAAGGGCGTGACCCTGGTCAAGGGCGTGCCGCTGGACGATGAGGCGCTCCATCAGTTGGGCAAGCAGCTCAAGGCCGCGTGCGGCTGTGGTGGCACGGTCAAGGATGGGGTGGTCGAAGTGCAGGGTGACCACGTCGACACGGTCATGGCCTTCCTGCAAAAGCAGGGCTGGACGGTCAAGCGCTCGGGTGGCTGACGAGATCAGCCAACGTTGGGCTTCAGGGCAACAGCTCAGGCGTCGAAGTCGCTGTCGCGGCCCGGCTTGGTCAGCCACAGCGCCAGCAGGCTGATCGCTGTTGCGATTGACAGGTCGTAGCCGACGTAGGCAAGGCCGTACTTGGTGGCCAGGGTGGTGGCCAGGTAAGGTGCCAACGACGCCCCCAGGATGCCCGCGAAGTTGAAGGTCATGGACGAGCCTGTGTAGCGCACGGCGGTTGGGAACATCTCGGACAGCAGCGTGCCCAAAGGCCCATAGGTCATGCCCATCACGCCCAAGGCATTGCCAGCCCCGAACACCGTCATCAAATAGAACAGCACGAACGTGGACAGCGTGGCCTTGCGCCCGATGCGGTCGCCGAAGGGCCCGAACACCGCCGAACCCACCGGCCGCGCGAAAAAGGCCTTGGGGAAGATCAGCGCCGCTGCCGTGGCGTAGATGTAGAAGTGGAAAAACTCGACCGTGGTGCCGATCAGGCTGGCGAACAGCACTGTGGCAGGCGAGTTGCGCTGCACCGCGCCTGTGGCGGTTTGGTTCACCTGGGTGATCCTTGCAAGTTCAGGCGGCAGCATGCCCATGTTGAGTCGGGTGCCGAAGCGTGAGCCAGGCGATCACCCAGGTGATGAGCGCACAGCCCGTGATGCCGGCCACCATGGTGAGCGCCGTGCCATCCATGAACAGGCCCATGAGGGTCACGATCACCGCCCCCGTCACCATCTGCAAGGTGCCCAACAGGGCCGAAGCGGTGCCCGCAATGTCACCGTGGTTGTCCAGTGCCAGCACCGAGGTGGTCGGGATGATCAGGCCCAAAAAACCATAGCCGATGAACAGCAGGATGGCCAGCACGTCCAGGCGCTGCACCCCCATGACAAACACCACCACCAGCACGATCAGGGGCAGCACGTAGCCAATGGCCGCGACCTTGACGACGCCCTGCAAACCGAACCGCTTGGTGAGCCAGCCGGTGAGCTGCGCCGTGCCGATGAAGGCCACGGCATTGATCGAAAAGAAGAAGCTGTACACCGTCGGGGTCAGGCCATAACCCTGGATCAGCACGAAGGACGAGTTGGCCAGGTAGACGAAAAAGCTGGCCATGCCGAAGCCACCAATGAAGGTCAGCCCCAGAAATTGCCAGTCTTTCATCAGGGTGACGTAGCCCGCCCAGGCGCTGGCCAGGTTGCTGCCAACGCGGTCAGCTGGTGGGCGGGTTTCGGGCAACATGGTGGCCGTGAGCACCAGGCCCAGCACTGCCGCCACCGTGACCGCCCAGAACACGGCGCGCCAGCTGGCCAGCTCGATGGCGATGCTGCCCGCCAAGGGTGCCAGCACCGGGGACACGCTGAACACCAGCATGAGCAGGGACATCAACCGGGCGGCATCGGTGCCGGTGTGCAGGTCGCGCACGATGGCCCGCGGGATCACCATCGTGGCGCAGGCGCCGATGCCTTGAATGAAGCGCCACATGGTCAAGGTGTGGATGTCTTGGGCCAGTCCGCAGGCCACGCTGGTCACCGCGAACAGCACCAGCCCCACGTACAGCGGTGTCTTGCGGCCGACCATGTCCGACCACGGCCCGTAGATCAATTGGCACAGCCCCAGCGAGAGGAAAAAAGCCATCAGGCTCCATTGCACCTCACCCGTGTCCGCGTGCAGGCTTTGCCCGATGGCCGGCAAGGCGGGCAGGTACATGTCGATGGCAAAGGGGCCAATGGCGGTCAGCAGGCCCAGAACCAGGGCCGTGCGCATGAAGCTGGAGGTCAT
>NZ_JACMNS010000207.1 GCF_014378415.1 Aquabacterium sp. | reverse complement strand
ATGACCATGGTTTTCCAAGTCAGAAACGCCGCGCTGCTGGCCAAGATTCAGGTGGGCGACAAGGTCAAGTTCCACGCGGAAAAACAGGATGGCGCCATTGTCGTCACCGACCTGCAGACAGCCCCGTAACTCAACGCGCAGCGAGGATGGAGCAGGTGCAAGGAGGGCCGACTCGCCTCCGATCGATACCACACCGAGAGCGCATTGAAAGGATGGAGGGCCGGTAATCTTTACAAGCGAGCCGCAACATTTTCTTGAACCGGACAGATGCCACGTGATGAACACGGAGGCAGAGGTCGGCTCGTGTCAAAAACCGGGATTTGAGGGCGGCCAGCTTGGGCCCCCGCCTTGCAGGGAAGCAGGGGCCAGTCGTTGGCCAGCCCCAACCCCAGCCAAGACATCGAAAGGATTCCACATGAGCCACCAACAATTCGCAAGTTGCATCGAGGCCTGCAACGCATGTGCCACGGCCTGCGATCACTGTGCCACTGCTTGCCTCGACGAGAAAGATCCCAAGGCCATGGCCCGCTGCATCCGATTGGACCTGGATTGCAGCGCCATTTGCCGTCTGGCCTCCGCCGCCATGGCGCGGGGCAGCGAACAGGTGTCGGCCATCTGCGGCTTGTGCGCCGAGATCTGTGAAGCCTGTGCCGACGAATGTGGCCGCCACCAGATGGACCACTGCCAGGAGTGCGCCACAGCATGCCGTCGATGCGCAAAGGCGTGCCGCAGCATGGGCCAGGCCTCTGGCACGTCAGCCGGGCAAGGCGCCACGGCGCAAGCCCATTGATACATCGACATCTACCCACAACCCCACCGACAAGGAAGCCCACATGGACGCCAACAAACACACATCCCTTTCCCAATTCGCCGCAGCCGCTTTGGTCGCCATGGGCATGAGCCTCGGCGCAGCGCAGGCCCAGACGACGCCAAGCGCGCCGTCGAATCCCATGGAGCACTCGCAGGGGGCGATGCACATGGGCGCCGACATGAAGCCAGGACACGACCACGGCTCAACCGTGATGGGCCAGGCCATGCACAAGGGCATGCAGTCGATGCAGGAGATGAAGATGTCGGGCGATGTCGACAAGGACTTCGCCATGATGATGAAGATGCACCATCAACAGGCCCTTGAGATGGCCAAGATCGAGATTGACCACGGCAAATCCGAGCAACTCAAGGCCATGGCCAAGAAGATGATCAAAGACCAGACCAAGGAAATTGGGCAACTGGACAAGTGGTTGAAGTCGAATCCTTGAGCATGGGGTGCGCTTTGATCACTGCGTGCATGGCGTGTTGGGGGCGTCTGACCACGGGTTCAAGTGCATCACTGTGCGCGATGGGTCTGCAACATGCGCTGATGACACAGGCTCAACCACGTGCGACGTGATCATTGATCCAAGTCAAGGCGAGGGCATTGCGATGCCCGCCATGACCTGTTTTGGCGCGCTGCGCCAGTTGCAAGCCTCTATGCTGAAGTGCTCGCCAACCTTGGCAGCAGATCGGTGGATCGGCGAGATCCGCCTTGTTCAAGCAACAGAGAAGGACCATGACATGCAGATCTCCACTCGACTTATCTTGACGCTGATTCTGGCACTTCCCGCTGCTGGCAGTGCATTGGCCCAGACCAGCGAAGAAGACCACAAGGCGCACCACCCGCAAGCTTCGTCCGTTCCAGCGCCTGCGACTGAGGCAGCATCCAAGCCTGTTGGCATGGAGGGCATGCACGAGATGCACCGCAAGCATGAGGTGCAAATGAAGAAGATCCATGGCACGAAGGATCCGGCCAAGCGTCAGAAGTTGATGGACAAGCACATGAAAGAAGCGCATGAGCAAATGCACAGCAATGACGCCATGGGCGCTAAACCGATGGGAGGCGCTGCCAGCAAGTAAGCGAGTGCCGCGCGCGATGGCGGTGCTATTTCTCATTTGAAATCACAGTCAGGAGGCAGCATGGCCCATTCACACGAGCACACCTCCAGCGTTGAACGTGGAGACACGTCCTTCATCAAAAGCCCTGTCGGCATCGCCGTGGCGATGCTGGGTCTGATCGCGGCCTTCTATTTCCTGCGTGAGCATTGGCAGCATGTGGCGGGCAATTGGCCTTACCTCTTGCTGCTGGCCTGCCCGGTGATGCACCTGTTCATGCACCATGGCCACGGGCACGATGCTCACCAGCATCACGGCAGCGGGGGGCAAGGCGGCGCAGAGCCCAACAAGGAAGGCAAGCCATGACCCAAGCCAACCTGCTTCAGTGGCCCACCTTGCTGACCGTGTTGATGTTCCCGGTGTTGGCGGTGATGTACGTGCGGCTGTCATCGACAGAATAGAAGCAATCTGACCGCGAATTTGGTTCGGCCTGGCGTGACTAAGCAGCGTTGACGCCGCGCTTCTTCCCCAGGCTGCGCCGCGGCTTGGCGACCGACTCCAAACAACAAGGAGTGAAGCTACGATGACATCCGAGCAGCACCTCAGCACTGCACCCTCAGACCGCCATGCGCCCCACGATGGCGTTGACGCGGGCTCAGACCAATCAGACCACGACGCCAAGCACGTGGCCGCGATGGTTGGGCCAGTTCCAACCCCAGTAGCCGGGCCCGCTGCGGTCAGCGCATCAGGGACGATCTACACCTGTGCCATGCACCCCCAGATACGCCAGGCCCATCCGGGCAATTGCCCGATTTGTGGCATGACCCTGGAGCCCCTGCTGCCGACCGTGGGGGAAGAAGACAACCCAGAGTTGCGTTCCATGACGCGGCGCTTCTGGGTCTCGGTGGTCCTGACCGTGCCACTGTTGATGATGGCCATGCACGAGTTCTTCCCCTTCAACCTCGCCGCGTGGGTGGATGACGTGGTTGGCGGCCTGGCGACGCGTCTCGGTTGGCCGCATCTGCTCAACGTCACTTGGTCGCAATGCGTGCAGGCCATTCTGGCCACCCCGGTCGTGCTGTGGGCCGGTTGGCCCTTCTTCGTGCGCGGCTGGCGCTCCTTTGTCACTTGGCAGCTCAACATGTTCAGCCTGATCGGACTGGGCATTGGCGCGGCTTATCTGTTCAGCCTGTATGCGATCTTCCTGCCAGAATCCTTGCCTCAGGCCTTCCTCACGGAGCACGGCCTGCCGCTGTACTTCGAAGCTGCCGCCGTGATCGTGACCTTGGTTCTTATGGGACAAGTGCTGGAGTTGCGCGCACGCTCGCGCACAAACTCCGCCATCAAGGATCTGCTGGGTCTGTCCGCCAACACTGCGGTCCGCGTCGGTGCCGATGGTTCGGAAGTGGAGGTGCCGCTGGAGCAAGTCGTGGCGGGCGACACCCTGCGGGTCAAGCCGGGCAGCAAGGTGCCGGTGGACGGCGTGGTGCTCGAAGGCCAATCCAGCATCGACGAATCCATGATCACCGGAGAACCAATCCCATCCGAGAAGGTGGCGGGCAGCCAGGTCACGGGGGCCACGGTCAATCAGACCGGCTCTTTCACCATGCGCGCCGAACGGGTCGGATCCGAGACCCTGCTGGCCCGCATCGTTCAGATGGTGGCCGAAGCAGGGCGTTCGCGTGCGCCGATCCAGAAGCTGGCCGATCAGGTGGCTGGCTGGTTCGTCCTGGCGGTGCTGGGCATCGCATTGCTGGCCGCGCTGGTGTGGGCCTTGTTTGGGCCGCCACCTGCGTTGGCCAATGCCTTGCTCGTGGCTGTGTCGGTGCTGATCATCGCCTGCCCGTGCGCACTGGGCCTGGCCACACCGGTGTCCATCATCGTGGGCGTCGGCCGAGGCGCCAAGGAAGGCGTGCTCATCAAGGATGCGGAGGCGCTGGAGTTGATGGAGAAGGTCGACACCTTGGTGGTGGACAAAACGGGCACCCTGACCGAGGGCAAGCCGACGGTTCAGACGGTGGTGGCCGCCAGCGGCTTCGACCAGCAACAGGTGCTGGCCTGGGCCGCCAGCCTGGAAAAACTCAGCGAGCATCCACTGGCCACGGCCATCGTAGGGCGTGCGCAGACGGATGGTGCGGTGCTGAGCAGCGTTTCCGGCTTCGATGCGGTGACAGGGCAGGGCGTGCGCGGTGTCATCGATGGCCAGACCGTGCTCCTGGGCAACGCGCGCCTGTTGGCGTCCGCCCAAGTGGACATGGCCTCCGTGGAAAAAGACATTGAAGCCCTTCGCCTGCAGGGGCAGACCGTGATGTACCTGGCCGTGGGCGCCAAGCTGGCCGGGTACGTTAGCGTGGCCGATGCCATCAAGGCCTCCACGGCCGAAGCGATCCGCCTGCTCAAGGCCTCGGGTGTGCGCATCGTGATGCTCACGGGCGACAACCCCGTCACCGCCGCGGCCGTGGGCAAGCTGCTCGGCCTGGATGACATCAAGGCCGGTGTGATGCCTGAGGACAAGTACAAGCACGTCAAGGCCTTGCAGGATGAGGGACGCATCGTCGCCATGGCGGGCGACGGGGTGAACGACGCGCCCGCCTTGGCCCAAGCCAATGTCGGCATCGCCATGGGCACGGGCACCGATGTGGCCATGAGCAGCGCGCGCATCGTGCTGGTCAAGGGTGATTTGCGCGGCATCGCCAAGGCGCGCGAGTTGAGCCAGGCCACCATGCGCAACATCCGTCAAAACCTGTTCTTCGCCTTCATCTACAACTTCCTGGGCGTGCCGCTCGCCGCTGGTGTGCTGTACCCCTTCCTCGGGATCTTGCTCAGCCCCATCGTGGCCAGTGCGGCGATGGCCCTGAGTTCCGTCTCGGTGATTGGCAACGCCCTTCGGCTGCGCTCGGCCAAGGTGTGACGCGGTCATGACATGGCCCAAACATCACCTCCCTTGACTCACCATCCCATCCGGAGAAATGACATGCGCAAACCGATCGCCATCTTGATGACCACAGCGGCCTTGAGCCTCAGTGGTTGCGGCTACAACACCTTCCAAACCACCGACGAGCAAATCAAGGCGAGCTGGTCGGAGGTCGTGAACCAGTACCAACGGCGGGCCGATCTGGTGCCCAACCTGGTCAACACGGTCAAAGCGGAAGCCAACTTCGAGCAGGGCACCTTGACCAAGGTGGTGGAGGCGCGCGCCAAGGCCACATCCATCCAGGCCACGCCCGAGCTGGTCAACAACCCCCAAGCTTTCCAGAAGTTCCAGCAGGCCCAAGGCGAGTTGTCTGGTGCATTGTCTCGTTTGCTGGTGGTCACCGAGAACTACCCGACGCTGCGCGCCAACCAGGGATTCCGGGACTTGCAGGCACAGCTGGAAGGCACTGAGAACCGCATCACCGTGGCGCGTAACCGCTATATCAAATCCGTCCAGGACTACAACGTGACGGTGCGCTCCTTCCCTTCGAACCTCACGGCCATGGTCATGGGCGACAAGGAAAAGCCCAACTTCGCCGTGGAGAACGAAAAGGAAATCGCCAAACCGCCCGCTGTTGATTTCGGCGCCGCCTCCGGGGCATCAAAGTGACATCGACCATGGCGAGGGCGCTGCTGCTTGCCATCGCGTGCTGGTGGACCGCACTGGCGGGCGCGCAAGTGCCCGTGCCGGCCTTGAGCGGGCGCGTGGTCGATCAAACCAGCACGCTGAGCGCCAAGCAACTTGCCAGCCTCACGCAAACGCTGGCGGGCTTCGAGGCGAGAAAGGGCACTCAACTGGCGGTGTTGATCGTGCCCACCACCGCACCTGAAGCGATCGAGCAATTCGCCCTGCGCGTGGCCGAGCAGTGGAAGATCGGGCGCAAGAAGGTGGACGATGGCGCCATTTTGGTGGTGGCCAAAAACGACCGCACCTTGCGCATCGAGGTCGGCTACGGCCTGGAGGGCGCGCTCAACGACGCCACCTCCAAACGCATCATCAGCGAGGTCATCGTGCCACGCTTCCAGCAGCAAGACTTTGCGGGGGGCATTGCTGCAGGCGTGGATCAGATCATCGGTGTGGTCGATGGTGAGCTCCTTCCCGCGCCGCAGGGAGGGCCAGAACGGGGTGCCAGCAATGTGCAGCAACTCGCACCGATGGCCATCATCCTGGCGCTGGGCTTGGGCAGCATCCTGCGCGCATGGATGGGGCGCTTGCCGGGTGCTGTGGTCACCGGCGGGGTGGTGGCCGGGGTCACTTGGTTCATGGCGGGTGCCTTCTCGCTGGCCCTGGCTGCCGGGGTGATGGCGCTGTTTTTCACGCTGGCTGGTGGCATGGGCGTGCTGGCGGCCATGGGCATGGGCGGCGGCGGGCATCGAGGCTCTGGTGGCGGGGGCGGTTTCGGGGGCGGAGGCGGTGGTTTTGGCGGCGGTGGCGCGTCAGGGAGATGGTGATGAGCAAATTCTCCAGAATCGTCTCGCACATGACGACCACTCGCGGGCACGTCAGCCGGGCCTTCTCCGCCAAGTCCATGAAAGCCATTGAACAGGCCATCAAGGCCGCTGAAGTCGGGCATGCGGGAGAAATCCGCTTCGTGGTGGAAGGCGCGCTGGATGGCCTGCCCTTGGTGAAGGGCCAATCCGCGCGCGAGCGCGCCATCGAGGTGTTCTCCCTTCTGCGCATCTGGGACACCGAGCACAACAGCGGCGTGCTGATTTACCTGCTGCTGGCCGACCGGCGCGTCGAAATCGTGGCCGACCGGGGCATCCACGCCAGGGTGGGGACGGGTGGATGGGAGGCGTTGTGTCGGGACATGGAGTCGTCGTTCCGCAGAGCCCAGTATGAACAAGGCGCTGTCGCGTGCATCAATTCGGTGGCGCAACAGCTGGCGCGGCATTTTCCATCGCCCGGCCACGCCTACAACGAGCTGCCGGACGCCCCCGTGGTCTTGTGAGAAATCGTCAAATCACCTAGCGCCACTGACCACATGGAAAGTCTGGCCATCCGTCTCGACACGGCTACCTATGCTGGGCTCTGTAGGCTGCGTGAAAGTGCGCACACTGCCATCATCCATGCGAACCTGGACTTCGTAAATGGTCTCGGCTCGTGCGCGCTTTTCGACTTCGTTGCCAGCCAGACCACCGCCCAAGGCACCCAAGATGGTCATCGCCGACTTGCCCTGCCCTTTGCCCATCTGATTGCCAATCACACCGCCGAGCACGCCGCCGGTCACGGCACCCAAGCCGGAGCCTTCTCCGCGTTGTTGAACCACGCGCACGCTGTCGACGACGCCGCAATTTGAACAAAGCACGGATGAGCGTGGGGTGTCTGTACCAGAACTGGGCGGGCTCCTGTGTTCGCTTGAAACCGCGTGAGATGGCACATGTTTGTGTGCCGCTTTGGCGGGCTGTGCCGGATTGGCATTTGCCTGATTGGCCGAGCTTGCCTGTGCCATCGACGCCGGTTGGGCGATGGCTGGATCAACGGTTGCATGGGGTGCACGCATGAATATGCCTGCGGCCAAGCCAATGCCAATCAAAGCCATGCCACCACCAATGATGGCCGTGTTGCGAAGCGCGTTTGAAGGCACCGTAGAGGTCGTATTGTTTTCAGACATGTTGGGTTCCTTAAGGCGAAGCCATTGCGAGTCACGGCAAATCGCCATGCAGTGCACCCAGTTCAACGTGTCAGGCCTGCATTTGGATGGCACCCGACCGATTTTTTTTGATGGCCAACGTTACCTGAGGCTAATGCGTCTTCACGGTGGAGCAGGCGCTCCGGCGTGGCCAGCGTGTCGGTCAACCTGGCTACAGAGATTGCGCACGCAGGGGCGGCGCAAATGGTAAACCTGGCGGCCTTGACGGCGGCCGTCGACCCGGCAGGAGCAGGTGCTACGGCCTTTGCTCTGATGATCGGCCTCGATGGACCTCGGCGAGCCATTCATCAATTTTATTCAGGGTTTGATCGACGTCCAACGGCTTTGTCCAATACCCGACAAAACCCCGCGCTCGCGCCGCATCAGCGTGTTCTGCTCCGGCCGTTGCGGTCACCATCACGGCTGGCACATGTTTCAAACAATCGTGAGCACGCAAGGCCGTGAGCAGGTCAAAGCCATTCATGTCCGGAAGGTTCATGTCGAGCAGGAACAAATCTGGAGGCCGGGCCACCGCATCTCGGATGGCGCTGGCCCCGTTTCGTGCCACATTCAGCACAACCTGGGGGCGCAGGCCAATGATCGGCGGTTGTCAAACCATTTGTCGCAAAAAACTTAAGCTCAAGCTGCTTTTTTGAGTGGTTCTCCACTGTTGGATTTGTCTGGATTGAGGAGGACTGTGTCCTGACGAGTCCAATCACGGGTGTGTCCAGACCACCGGT
>NZ_JACMNS010000206.1 GCF_014378415.1 Aquabacterium sp. | reverse complement strand
GAAATGACCAATTTCGGGCGGTTAGCTCAGTGGTAGAGCACTGCCTTCACACGGCAGGGGTCGCAAGTTCGAAACTTGCACCGCCCACCAGGAAAATCAAGCACTTAGCCTCGCGGCCAGGTGCTTTTTTCTTGCCCGTACGGACTTTATACGGACAGACGGTTTTCAGCGGCCTAGGTAAACCGCCGTTATTTGCTCCTTCTCGTGGCCAAGCTCGCGTGAGACGGTCAGCCTAGCCTGCCTGTTGATGGCCTTTTGTTCGGGGCCCAATTGCTTCGATGTGGGCCCGCCAGCAGCCGGCGCCTTCCAGGCGGTCAACTCGCGACGGCATCAACGGGCAGCGAGGCGCCGGTGCGGTGGTATTGCTCGCATGCCGCTTGAGCACGCGCATGGAATTCAGTCTGCATGCCGTGAGGTGGCTGCCGCATTGACCGACGGTGTGAGCGGGTTTGTTTCTTGCGATGTTTTCAGTGTTTCCGCTGAATCTCGCAGTACCGATGACGCCATCTCAAAAAATACGCCGCGCCATGATCGTTTTGGCCGCCTTCCTGTTTCACTTTGGTGCGCATGCCCAAACCGCTTCGCTGGACGCGGCTTCTTCTGGTGCCTTGACCCTGGCGATGGCCGCGGTCAACCCGCACCGGGTGCCTTTCTCTCAGATCAATTCGGGCGACACGGCCTGGATGATCGTGGCCTGCGCCTTGGTCCTGCTCATGTCCATCCCCGGACTGGCGCTGTTTTATGCCGGCATGGTGCGCAAGAAGAACATCCTGGCCACGATGGCGCAAACCTTCGCGGTGTGCGCCTTGGTCACGGTACTTTGGTTCGTGGCCGGCTACAGCCTGGCCTTCATGCCGGGCTCTGACTGGATTGGCGGCACGCAGGCCCTGTTCCTGGACAGCCTGTTCTTCAACAAGGGCTTGGGGCAGGTGTCGGTTCACCACCTGGCGCCCACGGTGCCCGAGTCGGTGTTCGTGATGTTCCAACTCACCTTCGCCATCATCACGCCGGCCCTGATCACCGGGGCGTTTGCCGAGCGCATGCGCTTTTCAGCCATGCTGCTGTTCATGGCCTTGTGGTCCTTGCTGGTCTACGCCCCAGTGGCGCATTGGGTGTGGGAGCCCACCGGTTGGCTGGCCAAACGGGGTGTGCTGGACTTTGCGGGCGGCACCGTGGTGCACCTCAACGCCGGCATCGCCGGTCTGGCCTGCGCCTGGATGCTGGGCCGGCGCGCGGGCTTTGGGCAAGAGCCCTTGATGCCGTCCAACCTGGGCTACACCATGATCGGTGCATCCTTGCTGTGGGTGGGGTGGATGGGCTTCAACGGAGGTTCAGCTGGTGCGGCGGATGGCCGGGCCGGCATGGCGATGCTGGTGACCCAGCTGGGCGCGGCCGGCGCGGCCCTCAGCTGGATGGTCGCCGAGTGGGCGGTGCGGGGCACGCCCACCTTGTTGGGCCTGTGCAGTGGCGCGGTGGCGGGCCTGGTGGCCATCACCCCGGCCTCAGGCTTTGTCGATCCCAAAGCCGCCTTGCTGATCGGGGTGATCGCCGGGGTCGGGTGCTATTGGGGCGCCACCGGCCTGAAGCGCTTGCTGGGCGCCGACGATTCGCTGGATGTGTTCGGCGTGCATGGCGTGGGCGGGGCCATCGGGGCCTTATTGACCGGTGCGTTGGCGTCGCCCGCCATGGGTGGTGTCGAAGGGTCGGTGGCCAATCAGGCCGTGGGCGTGCTGGCCACGCTGGCTTACAGCGGCGTGGTCACAACGCTCATCCTGTGGTTCGTGGACGGCCTGGTAGGACTGCGTGTGACCACTCAACAGGAAGTGGATGGGCTTGACCTGAGCTTGCATGGCGAGCGTGTCGAATGAACCTCAGTGCGTATTTGTCTTTCAGGAGACTGTGATGCTGGAAAGCGAAAAGTTCGCCATTGCCGCTCATCTGCACGTGAACTTGCGCCGAATCAACGGGCGAGTCACCGATGTGGAGTGGATGGTCAAGAGCCCCGACTACGCCCGCGAGATCATCCGCGTGGCCCGCACGGAAACGCACCCTGGTCTGCTGCGCCTGGCCGACAAGCTGGAGGCCGCCTTGCAGCCCCCGATGTCGGCCCCCAGGGTGCAGGCCGTGCCGCCTGCCCAGCCTGCGTTCGTGGCCAGCCAGTCCGGTCCGCCTTCGGGGTTTTCAGCGCCCAGTTTGGACCCAGCCGCTTCACGCAAGCGCTATGTGGGCACTTTGCGTTAGCCCTGCTCAGGCTGGATGAGCTTGCGGACGTGCTGCGCGGCCCTTCAAACCACCAGTGAGCGCTCAACAGGCGACTTCTTCCTCCAGCGGCCATTGGGGATCAGCCTTCGCGAAATCCGAGTGGCTGATCTCGCAAACCTGAACCTTGTTGGCCACGTTGAACTCGGACAACCTGCCGCTGGATTCGCCGCTGCTGACATCCACATCCCGGTCGACCACGATCACCACCAGGCAGGCGTGCACCTCGGTCAGCCCTTGGCTCGGGGTCGGGCCCATGACCGAGGCCAGTTGGAGCAAGGTGGATTTCAGCACCTCGACCGGCAGATCCAGAAAGCATTGGGCGCCGTGGCGCTTGAGGGCGTGCTCCAGATAGCTCAGGTGCTTCAACACCTTGCGGGCGCCAATGTGCTGGTTCAGCACCTGGGCCATGGCTGCCTGCATGCGCTGCAGCTGGGCTTCGTTCACGCCCAACACGGGCGGTGAACTGGGCACGCTGGGTTTGTCAGGCGTGGGTGAGTTTGGCCGCGCCGTGCTGGCGGCGATTTTTGAATCCTGCAGCACCACATGCAGTTTGCCCTCACGGCGTTCCAACTGCACTTGCGCTACAAAAATCCCACGCGCCAAGTTCACCAGGGGTGTGAGCCAACTGGGGTGTGACGGTGCTTTTGATGGACGTTGATCTTGCGCCATGGTGGGGTGCTTGGCCTTT